>JAGVKR010000350.1 GCA_020050375.1 Planctomycetales bacterium | reverse complement strand
TGCTGTCATGAGAAACGCAGTCTACCCGCAAGGCGGCTTCCTTTGCTTTAGCGATTTCGATCCGAAAAACACGCCATCGAAGATGGCAAAAGTCGAGCTAAGGAGGGGAATAAAGGAGGGGGGAGTAATCACGGCTTCCCGCGATTGGCTCCGGGGACCCACAGGACGTCTTTGGTTCCGTCGGCGTTTGCGACTCGGGCCAGCACGAACAGCAGGTCGGAAAGCCGATTGAGATAGACGTGCACCTGCGAATTGATGTTCTCGAACTCGGCCAGTTGCAAAACGTTCACTTCGACGCGGCGGCAGACGGTGCGAGCCACGTGCAGTTGAGCGGCCGCGGGCGTCCCGGCGGGAAGGACGAAACTTGTTAACGGTTTGAGCCGCGCATTGGCTTCGTCGATCCAGCCTTCCAGCTGAAGAACCTGATCCTCCGAGACCCGTAGCGGCGGCTTGGGGGGCGGAGCGTCGGCATCCGTTGACGGTTCCGTTTCCGGCAGGCACAAATCGGCGCCCAGATCCAGTAGATCGTTCTGGATGTGGCTGATCCGTTCCGCCATCCAGCCCGGCAGGCTCGAGGACAATGCAACCCCCAGAACCGAGTTCAATTCGTCGACGCCGCCGTAGGCGACGATCCGCGGGTGCGTCTTGGGGACGCGCTGGCCGTTTCCCAGCCCGGTGGTGCCGTCGTCGCCCGTTCTGGTGTAAATCCGATTCAAATAAACCATGCCGCCTCCGCCTCCTGCGAAACATGACGTTCCAAAGATCGCACTCCGCTTGTGCCTTGTCATCGCAAAGTTGACGGGTGCCACGGCCAACGACCAACGGGAGTCGGCCGTGTGACTCGCGAGGAAGCGCTCCGAGACGTTCACACGGCCGAGTCGCTTTGCTCCCTGGCCGTGGCACCCAATCCCTCGAAACAGTTTTGACTTGATACCAGGTGCCCCCGATAAAACCACTTCGGAAGCACACTCGCTGCACTCCCCCATCAACAGCAGCGGGAAAGACCGAAGGAGAGTCTTTCTCCGAAACCAGACCTGTTAGCGCTCGACAGGAGCGCGACGTTGATTTCGGAGACCTCGGCCACCAGCCTGGGGGGGCGGGGGAGCGGCCAGCAACTGTTGAAACTCTGGTAACTCCTGAAACGGCGCCAGGTCGGGATCCTTCTTCATCAACTCGAATTCCTGGAAGCCGTTTTGAATCGACGCTTTGAGGTCGTTCAGCGCTGCCTGCTGGTACTGTTCCAGCAGTTTGTCGCGCTCGGTCGGAGGCGATTCCTTCTTCACTCGCTCGAACGCTCGACCGTAAACACAAGCGGCATTGTACAGAAACATCGCGTTTCGGGGAAACCGCGCCCGTGAATCTTCGAGCTTCTTGATCGCCTCGGCGTGTTTTCCATCGGCCATCACCATCGACAGGCACGCTCCGGTGAGCGCCAGACTGTTGTAAGGATCGAGCTCGAGCGCCTTGGCGAAGTCTTTCCCGGCGTCAGCGGACTTGTCGAGATGCAGAAGTGCATGGCCGCGTTCGGCGTAGGCGTCGGAGAGGGTCGGATCGAGTTGGATAGCCAGGTTGAACTGTTCGATCGCCTCCTGCCACTTCTGGTCGCGCGAGAAGACCTGGGCGTGTGAAATGTACTGATAGCCGGGAGACCGCTGCCGTAGGATCTGCAGGGCATTGACGGCGTAATTGCGTTTTTCCTGGTTTTCGGAGTCGCGTGCCCTGAGGAGTGCGCTGCGCGCCGCGGGCGTGCCGGATTGTGCCAGCGCATTGCACAGATACGACCAGGTGGAGTTGATGGGTGAGGCATCGAGGGCGTCGGTCATGATCCGGATCGCCTCCGGCCCGCCGTCTTCCTGCAGGCCCTGCACGGCGGCATTGATGATCGATCCGTCGGCCGTCAGCAAGGCCTGGGCCGACAACTGCCGAAAGCGATCTTTGTCGAAGCGCGCCAAGACCCGCAAAACTTCCCCTTTTTCGTGACCTTGAAGGGTGTTGTATTTTTCGGCCAGGAATTTCCCCGTCTCTGCGTCGCCAAGCAATGCCAGTGTTTGAATCAGACTGGTCTTGTTGTCGTGCCGCGGGAATTGCGCCATCAGCAGAGGGACGGCCCGCTGATCTTTGACCCGATTGAGCAACTGCAGCATCACCGGCGTCGCCGGCGTCGACTTCAACTGTTCGAGCGTGTACTCGACGGCGATCTCTTCGCTTTCACGATCACTGCGAGCGACTAGCACCGCGATCGCCGTTTGAGACAGGTTGCGGTCTCCGTCACGGAGAGCATCCCGGAGGACAGCCACCAGTCGCGGATGGCCGACCTGCACGAGCGCCTGGAGCGCTTCGACATTGAGTCCCGAGCGACCATCCTTGACGAACTCATAAATCGCATCCGACCAGATCGGTCGTGGATAGGCGGCGAGAATCTTGACAATGTTCTTTTTCGATTCCGGCGGCTCGTTTTTCAGCAATTCCAGGAGTGCCTGATGCGCGGCGGAATACCGCGACGCCGCGAGACCCGCGATGGCCGCGGCCGAGAGGGCCGGCACGTCTTTTCGGGCGTAAGACAGCAATTTGTCGATGGCGACCTCTTCACCGAAGTGACTGAGGGCCAACAGGGCCGCTTGTTGAATCACGAGGTCGTTGTCGTCGGCAAGTCCAAGCAACAACGGAAGCTTGCCGACCGGCAGGCGTCCGCCGCCGCCAGCCAGCGCTGCCGCGCGCTCGAACCGGTTTCCTGTTTGAATGGCCTGCAGCACTTCATCGCGAGGGAGCGACTCGTAGGCGGAGCGGAGCGCGGCGATCACGGCCTCGGCTTCAGTCTTGTGGACTCGTCCGGTGGCGCCGACGCTTGCGTTGAGGTAGGCGAACCCCGCATTCGACATCTGGCCCCCGGTCGATGGACTCACGCCGGAAATGGGAAACTCGGCCAGATGCACCTCGCGCAGAGAGGCCGGGAGCGGCGGAAACTGTGTTTCGTTCCCCTGCTGCCGGCCCAGATTGACAATCGCGTTCTGCAACCAGTTCGTGAGTTGCGGATCGGTGATCGAGCTCCCTTCTTTGAAGCGAATGACAACTCGTGCGAGCTTATCTGCCGCGAGTCGGTCGGTCTCTTCGACCAGACTCCCGACGTTGATCGTATCGAGGGCCCCGGCGAACGTAATCACCCCCAGGCTGGCCCGCGGACCGATCCGCTCGACCGAGATTCCGAGCGCGTCGCGCTGCGTGGCGTTGACGTCGATTTCTCTGACCTTCTCGCCGAATTTCAGCTTGAGCAACAACCGGGGAATATGATTGCCCAGAGGCAGTTCCGGAAACAACATCCACGACGAAGCGGTTCCCCCGACGCCGAGGCGGATCTCGGTGGGCATCTTCAGATTCCGCAACTGCATCTGTTGTTGCCCGACCTGAAAGCCATTGTATTGCGACTGCTCGGGCGCGTCTTTGACGGGAAAATCCTGGCCGTCGACCGAGAGCTGCACATCGCTTCGCAAAAGCGTGACCGGCTGGTCGGTGATGTTGACGAGCATCACCTTGAGAGCGAGGAATCGTTGATTCGTGCTGGCTCCCCGGCCCCCCCCGTAGACGGTTCCCAGATAGGGGGTCTCGATCAACGCCAGAATTCGCTGATCATTTTTATCGGCTGGAATTCGGCCTGTTCGGGCGCGCAACTCCAACAGCTCTTTTTCGAGCTTGGTCACCCGTTCGAGAAGTTTTTCGAGAGGAACTTCGCTTTTGCTGTCCGCACGCGGGGTTTCGGTGCCCGATGGCTTCGCTTCAGCCGCATCGACTTTGTCGTCGGCGCGAGCGGATCGCGGGACGGCGGAGCAGCACCACAACAAACCCATCAGCAGAATCGCTCGAACGACACTGTTCATCGAGATGAACTCCCACCGAACTGCGCTCCTGCAAATCGGGACCGCGTGGCACCATCTTACCACGCGAGTGGAAGCGGGCGAAAGTGCCGCAGGTCATTCTGAGTTTGGCGCGAACGTCTCTAAGCGAACATTTTCGTCACTCCGTTTCCCATCATGCACAGCATGAGCTTCGTCGATTCACATCCGGTTTTCACCGGCGCTTTCCCTAACACCTTTTCCCGTTCCATTCATTGGCCTGCAACCGGTTCGTCTCTCCTGTCGCATCACGCCTCACCTTGTGAATGATCGTGGAGGCCCTGCGCTCGCCTATCGTAAAGCAAATTCGATCCGTTTACCCAGAAGATTCGCCACTTTCGCCATCGTGTTGAGTGTGATCGACGTATTTTCCGGGTCGAGCAGGCGATCAACTCCCGTTCGGCTGGTCTTGAGCCGCTTGGCGATTTCCGCCTTGCTGATGTTCTGCTCGTTCATCGCCTTCTGCAGCTCGTGGGCAAGCTTGAACTTGATCGCCGCTGCCCGGCACTGTTCGAGAATGCCCTCTTCGGCCAGAAAATCCTCGAACTTGGTACCTAAATGTTTTCGCTTCATGTTCCCTGCCTCAATTGGTTCAGCCGTTTGAGCGCCAGATCGAGTTCGTACTTCGGCGTTTTTTGCGTCTTTTTTATGAAACCGTGCAGCAGCACCATCGTTGAACCCTCGACGCAAAAAATCACCCGCGCGATACGCCCCCCCAGGCGTGACCGGACCTCCCATAGATCCCCGCCAAGGTTCCCGACCAGCGGCTTGCCGATCGGCCAACAATACTGCACCTTGAGGACGTCATCGCCCACAACCTTCCGCTCTGCTTTCGGAAGTGACAGCAGCCATTCCCGAACTGGTTCGTTGGCGTGCTCGGTCCTGAAAAACACCGCGTCGAGCTTGCGTTCAATTTCAGTCATGTGTACCAAAATATGTGCGCAGGCGTCAATCCGCAAATCAGGTGCAGGCGTGGGTCGGGAGTCGTACTGTCCTCAGACATAGATTTCACTCGCGCCAATCTCAAACCACGTGCGAAACTCTTCACCGGGAGCGAGAACTTGCAGACCAGCGTCAATTCCTCTGGCTGCGAGATTCACGGCGTCGGTGA
>JAGVKR010000137.1 GCA_020050375.1 Planctomycetales bacterium | reverse complement strand
TGCTGTCATGAGAAACGCAGTCTACCCGCAAGGCGGCTTCCTTTGCTTTAGCGATTTCGATCCGAAAAACACGCCATCGAAGATGGCAAAAGTCGAGCTGAGTCGGTGCTCAAAAATTTGACTGCTGAGCCACTGCCTGCTAAGAATGACCGTGCAAGAACAGGAGGACCTATGAGTAAGCGGCTGACGGCGATTATCCAACGCGAGAACGATGGTTTTGTGGCGCTTTGCCCCGAATTGGATGTTGCGAGTCAAGGCGACACCATCGAGGATGCTCGCGAGAATCTGCGAGAGGCACTGCAGTTGTTCTTCGAATGCGCATCACCGGCTGAAATCGAGCAGCGATTGGGGGATCATGTTTTTGTGACGCAAATCGAGGTGGACGTTGGGTAAGCTCACGACGTCACCACCAGGTTGTCGCAGTGAATCACTTCGTCATACGGGACGGTCCCCAGGATTTCAGGAATCTGCTCGGTCCGCTTGCCGGCAATGCGCCGGGCGTCGTGGGCGCCGTAATTTGTGAGCCCGCGGGCGAACTCGATTCCGTGGTTGTCGACGAGCGAGACGACTTCTCCCTTGGTGAACTCGCCGTCGACGGCGGTGATTCCGATGGAGAGCAACGACCGGCCGCGCTGTTCGATCGCTTTCCGTGCGCCGTCGTCAAGAACATACCTGCCGCGGGGTGGTAGTGAATACCCGATCCACCGTTTCCATGCCGGAATCGACTCGCCACGAGCCAGAAACAGCGTCCCCACCTCTTCCCCGGCGAGAACCTGCTCGAGCACCCGCGGATTGCGGCCGTTGGCAATGATGACGTTCTCGCCGACGGCCGTCGAATTTCGAGCCGCTTCGAGCTTGCTCTGCATGCCCCCGGTCCCTCGCGTGCTCCGCGTGGCAGTCGCCAGGGCCAACAGCGACTCGTCCCACCGTTCCACGAGGGGAATCAATCGGCTGGCCGGGTCGGCCGGGTCGCCGTTGTAGAGCCCGTCGATCACCGACAAGATCACCAGGAGCGGCTGTTCGAGGAGATTCGTGACCAGCGCTGCCAGCTTGTCGTTGTCGCCGAATTTGATCTCCTGCACACTGACAGTGTCGTTTTCGTTGATGATGGGAATCGCGTTGTATTCAAATAGCGTCTGAATCGTGTTGCGGACGTTCAGATACCGGCCCCGGTGTCGAAAATCGTTCGCCGTCAGCAGAAGCTGCGCGGCACGGTATCCGTATTCGTGAAGACAGTCGTCATAGCGACGGATCAGATGTGCCTGTCCGACCGCGGCCGCCGCCTGCAAATGTGGGAGATCGTCGGGGCGCTTCTTCAAACCCAGAAGTCCGATCCCCGAACCGATCGCACCGCTTGAAACCAATACCACCTGCCGCCCGGTTCGGCGAACGTGATCGACCTGCGCGGCCAAAGCGTCGAAACGACTGTCGTCGAGCGTATCGTCGTCGCGCGAGAGGACGTTGGTGCCGATCTTCACGACCAGCGTCTTCGCCGTCTCGACAATTTCTCGACGAACGAGATTGGGAATACTGCTCATGGCACGCCGCTGAAATGACAAGAACCGGGACCGATGGCCGTTAAGAAGCGGGGAGAAGCGTCGGGCGCTCCGAGATCCCCGTTTCCCCGAGTCGAACGCGCTGACACAGTTGATAATAGAAAACCGAACGTAGAATAACGAATGTCGAAGGGAGGAAACCTGAAAAAGCGACGGCCGGCACAATCGCCGGAAACGCGGTCGTTCCTTACGATTTCGACGTTCTCGGCGGGGCGGATGGCGGCGATTCGTCATTTTCCAGCGGGGAACCGTTGGTTCACCCCCTTGCGACCGCTATGATGGCGGTGTCCTCGCGGTCCCACCCCCACCTGCCCGAGAGCAACTATGGCTGAGCTGCACCACGAATGCGGCATTGCGGCGATTTACCATTTGCCCGACCGTGGAGTGAGCCCGCTATTGCCGGTCGCCGATCCCAGCCAGGCCAGCCGGCTTCTCCCGCGGATGTTGCTCGACATCCAGAATCGCGGCCAACTCGCCGCCGGGATCACGTCGTTCGACGCCGACCGCAACCAGTTGATCGACACGCACAAAGAAGTCGGCTCGGTGGCTGAGGTGTTTCACCTCAACCATCCGGACGAATACGAAAAGCTGATGGTTAAGTACGGCGGGGCCGCAGCGATCGGCCACGTCCGCTACGCGACCTGCGGGAAAGACGATCGCAGCTATGCGCAGCCGTTCGAGCGGCACCATATCGAAAAGACGAAATGGTTCAGCTTCGCCTTCAACGGGCAGCTCGCGAACTACGCCGAGTTGCGTGAGGAAGTTCTGTCGCAGACGAACTTCCATCTGTCGCGCGAGACCGACACCGAAATCCTGATGCACTCGATCTGTCGCGAGCTTTCGGGCGACAAGAAGCCGAGCATGGTCGAGTTGCTCGCGGCGCTCAGTCGGCAGTTCGACGGGGCGTACAACATCGTGTTTCTCAACGCCCAGGGAGATATGTTCGTGGCCCGCGATCCGCTGGGGATCCGGCCGCTGTGCTATGCGGTGGAAGGGGCGTTGTTCGCGGCGGCCAGCGAAAGCGTGGCCTTGGCCAATCTGGGCTTTCGGCGGGAGAGCATCCACAGCCTCGAGCCGGGGCACGCCATCATCATTCAAAATGGCGTGCTGACGATGAAGAAATTCGCCGCCAGCCCCAAGACGGCCCACTGCTTCTTCGAGTGGATCTATTTTGCCAACGTCGCCAGCACGCTCGACGATCGAAGCGTCTATCTGACCCGCAAAGGACTGGGCCGCGAGCTGGCGAATCTCGAGACTGTGCCGATCGACGAGGACACGATCGTCGTTCCCGTCCCCGACACTGCTAAAGCGGCCGCCGCCAGCATGGCTTACGAGTTGGGCGTACCCTGTCTCGAAGGACTGATGCGCAACCGCTACGTCGGGCGGACGTTCATCGAAGGGCGGAACCGGTCGGACAAGGCGCGCCTCAAGTACACGCCGCTTCCCGAGGTCCTGCAGGGAAAGCGCGTGCTGCTCGTCGAGGATACGATCGTCCGTTCGACGACGATGAAAGTGCTGATTTCGCAGTTGCGCGAACGGGGCTTGGCGCGGGAGGTGCACGTCCGCGTGGCCTGCCCGCCGATCGTCGCTCCCTGCTTTTATGGCATCGACATGTCGACGGTCGATGAGCTGTTTGCCCCGCGATTCCTCGAAGGGAACGAGCTGACCCCCGAGATCGAACGGCGCATGGCCGAGGCCCTTGGCGCCGACAGTCTGCATTACCTGCCGGCTGCCGCCATTGCCCGCTGCGTCGACAAGTCCCCGGACGCGCTGTGCCAGGCGTGCATTGACGGGCATTACCCGACGTCGGCCGGTCGTCGGCTGTACCAGATCGCGCTCGAGAAGGTCGCCAAACCGGGTGACCCTGGCGGCGGCCGAACCTACGAGCTGGCGATCGCCGCCCGAACGTGACGTTAATATCGTGGATGAGGAGAAGAGATTCCGAAGTTCATTCCTGATCCGCGCCATCCGAGAAATCCGCGAAATCCGCGGTTCAAATTCGTATGCCGTGATCGAGACCTGTTACCAATTCGATGGCAAAACGGCTCGCGCTGATCGTCGTTGTGATCCTCGTCCTGCTCTCTGGGCTGTTGTGGAGCCAGCGCGAGACGCGGCTGCTCAAGGTCTCGGGTTTCGTCGAGAGCGACGAGATCCGCATCGGCTCGCGCGTCGGCGGGCGGGTCGCGAAGGTTCTGGTCGAAGAGGGAGACGTTGTCCGCCAGGGGCAGGCGCTGGTCGAGCTCGAACCGTTCCAGCTTTACGAGCAGCAGGCCCAGGCGCGCGGAGAGCTGGCCGAAGCGCAGGCCGACTTTGACCGCCTGACCGCCGGATTTCGCGCCGAGGAAATCGCCCAGGCAACGGCTCGTGAAGAGCAACTGGCGGCCGCCCGGGATCAACTGGGCAATCGCGAGGAAGACATCGCCGCCGCAAAAGCGAACCTCGATCTGGCGCAGTCGCAGCTTCAATTGGCGCAACTCAAATACGACCGGACGGAAAAGCTGTTCGGGAAAAACAGCGCCTCGCAGAATGACATGGATCAGGCCACGACCGAATTGCGAGTCGCCCGTGCCACAGTCAACGTCCGACAGGAGGAGCTCGGCAAGCTCGAGCGAACGCGCCCGTCGGAATTGAAAGAGGCTGAGGCGCGCCTCGAAGAAGCCCGCCAGGAAACGCTTCTCCGTGGGCGCGGATATCGGGTCGAGGACAAGAAAAAGGCCGCGGCCGCGGTTGAGGCGGCGAAAGCGGCGCTGGCAGCGTTCGAGCGGCAAATCGAAGAGCTGACGATCCGCGCCCCGGCCGACGGCTCGATCGAAGCGGTCGATCTGCGCCCTGGAGACCTGGTTGGCAGATCGGAAGAGCG
>JAGVKR010000355.1 GCA_020050375.1 Planctomycetales bacterium | reverse complement strand
GCTGACGCTCGCGGCGACACCCCTCTCCGCCGCTTCACCATCGCTCGGCGGGACGTCTCCCCGCGGGGGGGCAGCGCGGGGCCGAGGTCGAGGTTGTATTCGGCGGCGGCCAGCTCGACGATGCGCAGGAGATTCTGTTCTACGAGCCGGGGATCGAAGTCACGAAGTTCGAAGTCGTCAATGCGACTTCCGTCAAGGCGACCTTCAAGATCGCCCCCGATTGTCAGCTCGGCAGCCATCGCCTGCGCGTCCGCACGGCGACGGGCGTCTCCGACCTGCGGCCCTTCTTCGTCGGCGCACTCCCCGAAACGTCCGAGAAAGAGCCCAACAACGACTTCGCGGTCCCGCAGCCGATCGCGATGAACGTCACCGTCAACGGCACGGCCGACAATGAAGACGTCGACTATTTCGTAGTTGAAGCGAAGAAGGGGGATCGCATCACCGCCGAGGTCGAAGGGATTCGGCTGGGGATCACGCTCTTCGACGTTTATGTGGCGATCATGAGCGCGGCTCGCTTCGAATTGTCGGCCAGCGACGATAACGCCCTCGTCTGGCAGGACGGAGTCGCGTCGATCATCGCTCCGGAAGATGGCAAATACATCATCCAGGTTCGTGAGAGCTCGTACGCCGGCAACGGCTCATGCCTCTACCGCGTCCACGTCGGCAGCTTTCCGCGGCCGATGGGGGTCCTGCCGGCGGGCGGGCGGCCGGGCGAAACGCTGCCCGTAAAATTTCTCGCTGACATCACTGGCGAACGGGTGGAGACGATCACGCTTCCCGCCGCGGCCCAGGGAAACTTCGGCCTGTTCGCTAAGGACGACAAGGGAATCGCCCCGTCGCAGAATCCGTTCCGGCTCTCCGACCTGCCCAACGTCATCGAGCAGGAACCGAACGAAACTCACGACAATGCCGTCAAGTTCACCGGGCCCACGGCGCTCAACGGCGTGATCGGCGCACCGGGCGACAACGACAACTACCGGTTTGCCGCCCGCAAGGGAGAGGTTTACGACATCCGCGTCCACGCCCGCAGCATTCGCTCGTCACTCGATCCGGTGCTGACGATCAGCGCCGCCGGCGGCGGAGCGATCGCTGCCAACGACGACAGTGCGGGGCCCGACAGCTACATCCGCTTCGGCGTGCCCAATGACGGCGAGTATGTAATCAACGTCCGCGATCACCTGGGCAATGGCGGCGCGGCCTTCACCTACCGCGTCGAACTGGCGCCGATCAAGCCGGCCCTCATCCTAGCAACCGCCGAGTTCGTGCAGTATGTGCAGCCCACTGTCTCGATCCCCAAAGGCAACCGCTACGCTCTGCTCCTCTCGGCGGCTCGCTACGATTTCGGCGGACCGCTTACATTGCGAGGTGAAAACCTGCCGCCGGGTGTCACAATCGAAACTCCCGGGATGGCCGCTAATTCGACCGTCATGCCGGTGATCTTTCACGCAACGCCCGAGGCAGCCAACAGCGGCCGCCTGGCCGAGATCATCGGATCGCTCAACGACCCCGCCCAGCCGAACATGAAGGTCGAAGGCCGTGTCGAGCAGCCGATTGTCATGGTTCGCGGCCAAAACCAGATTCCTTTCTGGACGGAGCACACGAATCGCCGCCGGTCGTCGTGACCAACGAAGCGCCGTTTGAGATCAGCATCGTCGAGCCCAAGGTTCCGCTCGTCCGCGGCGGGCAGATGGATCTCAAAGTCGTCGCCAAGCGCAAGGAAGGGTTCAAGGCGCCGATCAAGATCGACATGCTCTGGCTGCCGGCCGGACTGGGAGCCAGCGGATCGATCGCAATCGCTGAGGGGCAGACCGAGGCACTCATCCCCATGAACGCCGCCGGAAACGCCGAGATCAGCACGTTCCGCATCGCCGTACGTGGCGAAGCCAACGGCGGAAACGGCAACATCATGGTCTCGACGCCGTTCTGCAATCTGCGCGTCGCCGATATGTATCTGAACCTCGCCTTCGAGCAGGCCGCCGTCGAGCAGGGGAAAGAGACGGAACTGGTCGTCCACGTGCAAAAGCAGCTCGACTTTCCCGGAAACGCAAAGGTCGAGCTGTTCGGATTGCCGAACAAGGCGGTCACCACTCCTCAGGAAGCCAACAAAGACACCAAGGATGTGATTTTCAAGATCACCACCGACGCCACGTCGCCCGCTGGCAATCACGCGAACCTGTTCTGTCGCGTGATCGTGACCGAGAACGGCGAGCCGGTGATCCACAACATCGGGACCGGCAAGCTGCGAATCGACGTGCCGCTCCCGCCGAAAAAGAACGAACCGGCCCCGATGCCCGCCGCCGCGAAACCCGCCGAGGCAGCCCCCGCCGCACCGAAGCGCCTGTCGCGCCTCGAGCAACTCCGACTCGAACAGCAGGAACGCGAGAAGGCCAAGAAGGCGGCCCAAAAGTAGACGACTATCCCCACTGAAGCGTCAGATGTCGAAGGACGAATGTCGAAAGAAATCCGAAAATTCAAAGCTCGAATGTCAAAGGCCATGTTTTGTCTTTCGGAATTTGTCTTTCCTTGGACATTTGAATTTCGTCATTCGAGCTTGTTTAGTCATTTGAATTTCGACATTCGTCATTTGATCGCCCAACTTTGTGAGACATCAGCTATGTCATTCCCACGGATGCTTTTCAGTTCGGTGCTTGTCCTGCAGATGACCGCAATCGCGGTTCATGCCGACGAGCCGGCGGTCAAAGGGCTTCGCGTTTACCCGCCGCGGGTCACGCTGCTCACCGCCAAAGATCGGCAGACGGTTGTCGTGCAGGCCGAATACGTCGACGGCATCACCCGCGACGTCTCCAGCCGGGCCACGCTGACGTTCGCCAACCCGGCGCTCGTCCGCCGCGAAGGGATCGCGCTCTTTCCCGTTGCCGACGGTGAAACCGAGCTCAAGGTCGAGTTCGGCGGCCAGGCGCTGACCGTTCCCGTCAAAGTTGAGAAGGCCACCCAGCCCCGCGACATCAGCTTCAAGCTCGATGTCATGCCGATCTTCATGAAGTCCGGCTGCAACAGCGGCAGTTGTCACGGCGCGGCCCGCGGGAAAGACGGCTTTCGCCTCTCGCTGTTCGGTTACGACCCCGACGGCGACCACTATCGTCTGACGCGTGAACTCTCGGGTCGGCGGATCGATCTGGCCGTGCCGGCCTCAAGCCTCGCCGTCGAAAAATCGATCGGCGCCGTTCCGCACACGGGTGGCAAGCGTTTCGAGGCCGAAAGTGAATTGTGCCGCAGCCTGGTGGAATGGGTCACCGCCGGCGTCCCCGCCGACGCCGCCAATGTCGCCACCTGCACTGGTCTCGAAATCTATCCCAAGCAGGCGGTGCTCGATGGCGAAGGGGAGACGCAGCAGACGACTGTCATCGCCCACTACTCCGACGGAACCGATCGCGACGTCACTTCGCTGGCCCTGTTTCTGTCGAACAACGACAACTCGGCGGCGATCAACGACGTGGGGCTGGTCACTGCCGGCAAGCGGGGCGAAGCCTACATCATGGCCCGCTTCGCCACGCACACCGTCGGCTCGCAGTACATTGTGCTCCCCAAGGGGCTCCAGTTCACGTTTCCCGAAGCGACCCCCGTCAACTACGTCGACGAGCTGGTCAACAACAAGCTCAAGAAGCTCCGCCTCGCCCCCTCGGGCATCGCCAACGACGAGACGTTCCTCCGCCGGCTGTACCTCGATCTGACCGGCACACTGCCGACGATCGAAGAATACGATCGGTTCATGTCGAGCAGCGATCCCGAAAAACGCAACAGGCAGATCGACGAGCTTCTCAATCGCAAGGAGTTCACCGAGCTGTGGGTCGGCTACTGGGCCGAATGGCTGATGGTCCGCTCCTCGCTGCAGATCAGCTACAAGGCGATGCTCCTCTACTACAACTGGCTTGCCGACCAGATCGCCAGCAACGTGCCGCTCGACAAGATGGTGCAGAACCTGCTCGGCGCCAATGGCGGAACATTCAAGGCGCCGCAAACGAACTACTACCAGAACGAAACCGACACCCTGAAGGTCGCCGAGAACGTGGCGCAGGTCTTCATGGGAATGCGCATCCAATGCGCCCAGTGCCACAACCATCCCTTCGACCGCTGGACGCAGGACGACTACTACAGTTTTGCCGCGTTCTTCTCGCAGGTTGGCCGCAAGGGGGGTGAAGATTACCGCGAGACAATCGTCTTCAATTCGGGCGGCGGCGAAGTCGCACATCCCGTCGGCGGACGGGTGATGGCCCCGAAATTCCTCGGCGGTGACACGCCCAATGTCGCCGGCAAAGATCGCCGGATCCTCATGGCCCAGTGGCTCGCTTCGCCGCAGAACCCGTACTTCGCGAAGAACTTTGCCAATCGCGTCTGGGCCCATTTCTTCGGCCTGGGAATCATCGACCCCATCGACGACGTGCGGATCAGCAATCCCGCCTCGAACCCCGAATTGCTCGACGAGCTGGCCAAGCGCTTCACCGCGACCAACTATGACTTCAAGCAGCTCGTCCGCGACATCTGCCGCTCGCAGGCCTACCAGCGCTCGACTGAACGCAACGACAGCAATCGCGAAGACGAGAAAAACTTCGCCCATGCCAATCTCCGACGGATCAAGGCTGAGTCGCTGCTCGACTGCATCAGCCAGGCCACGAACACCAAGGATAAGTTTCAGGGGCTTCCCGTGGGCGCTCGAGCAGTGCAGATTGCCGACGGAAACACGTCGACGTACTTCCTGACCACGTTCGGACGCGCGACCCGCGAAACGGTCTGCTCGTGCGAAGTGAAAATGGAGCCGACCCTCTCACAGGCCCTGCATCTGCTGAACGGCGACACTGTCAACTCGAAAATCCAGACGGGCGGCTTGATCGACAAATGGCTCGGGCAGAAAGTTGAGCCGGCGCAAATCGCCGAGCGGCTCTACGTCGCCTGCCTGAGTCGCAAGCCAACCCCCGAAGAATCGGTCGCCTTCCAGTCGCTGCCAAGCGCGGGCGCCGAAGTCAAACAAGTCCTCGACGACCTGTTCTGGGCCCTCCTCAACAGCCGCGAGTTCCTTTTCAATCACTAAGGGTTGCGATTCGTAACGTGGGCTTCAGTCCACGCGAAGAGGCAAGCACCATTGATCGTCTTGGCGGTCTGCCTGGCGCGATCAGAAAAGAAATATGAACCACGAAAGACACGAATCACACGAAAAGAAGATGGGCATCCGTCGAGCACATTGCGCGCTTCGACCGGAGTTCTTCTTTCGTGTATTCCGTGTCTTTCGTGGTTCCTTCTTCACCGAAGGTCCCAAGATGTCTCCGACACTGTTTCCGACACGGCCGTTGATTTTCTCCGCGATGGCGTTTGTCATCGGTGCGACGTCCGTTACAACCCTCCGCGCCGAAGAGGCCAAGCCGGCCGAGAAGGTCAACTTTCAGGATCACGTCCTGCCGATCTTTCGCGCCAAGTGCGGCAATTGCCATGGCGCGGCGTCAGCCAAAGGGGGACTGGTCCTCGAGAGCTTCGCGGCGTCGATCCAAGGGGGCGCTTCGGGCACGGTGATCGAGCCGGGCGATCTCGATAACAGCCGCTTGTGGGCTCTCGTCACGCACAAAGAACAACCGGCGATGCCCCCCAAGGAGCCAAAGCTCCCCGACGAAATGCTCGCCGTCATCCAGAAGTGGATCGAAGGGGGCGCCCTCGAAAACAAAGACAGCAAGCCCAAGATCAAGAAGAAGGCCCAGTTCACGCTCAGCCCCACCAGCGTCTCGGGAGAAAAACCGGAAGGCCCTCCGCCGATGCCCGAAAACCTCTCGACCGAGCCGCTCACCGTCTCGTCGCGAGGGAACGCCGTCACCGCCCTGGCGACCAGCCCCTGGGCCCCGCTCGCCGCCGTCGCCGGTCATAAGCAAGTGCTCCTCTACAATCTCGACGACCAGACTCTCGCCGGTGTCATCCCCTTCCCCGAGGGGACGATCCACGTCCTCCGTTTCAGCCGCAACGGATCGTTGCTGCTGGCCGGCGGCGGACGAGGGGGACAATCGGGCCGGGTCGTCGTCTTCGATGTGAAAACCGGCGGTCGCGTCTTCGAAATCGGCGCCGAGCCCGACGTCGTCCTCGCCGCCGACATCAGCGCCGATCACAGCCAGATCGCGCTCGGCGGCCCGAAGAAAATGGTCCGTGTCTATTCGACGGCCGACGGCGAGCAGCTCTTCGAGATGAAGAAGCACACCGACTGGATCACCGCCGTCGAGTTCAGCCCCGACGGCGTGCTCCTCGCGACCGGCGACCGCAGCAATGGTCTCGTCGTCTGGGAGGCCAACACCGGCCGCGAATTTTACGTTCTCAACGGTCACGGCGCGGCGATCACCGGCGTGAGCTGGCGCGTCGATTCCAACGTTCTCGCCAGCACCAGTGAAGACACCGTCATCCGCCTGTGGGAGATGAATGGCGGCTCGCAGATCAAAGCGTGGGGCGCGCACGGCGGCGGATCGGCCGCCGTCTGGTTTCTCCGCGACGGCCGACTGGCCTCCACCGGCCGCGACCGCGTCTCTAAGATCTGGGATCAGAACGGCGCCCAGGTTCTGGCGCTGGCGGCGCTCAGCGATCTGGGGATGAAAGTCGCCTACTCCGAAACGAACAATCTGATCCTCGCCGGCGACTGGACCGGCGCCATTCGTCTGTTCGACGCCAAAGACGGCGCTGATCGCGGC
>JAGVKR010000566.1 GCA_020050375.1 Planctomycetales bacterium | reverse complement strand
TGCTGTCATGAGAAACGCAGTCTACCCGCAAGGCGGCTTCCTTTGCTTTAGCGATTTCGATCCGAAAAACACGCCATCGAAGATGGCAAAAGTCGAGCTTAGCCCCCCGTGAATCACTTAGCCCCCCGTGAATCACGGGGGGCTAAATACGCGATGAATCACGGAGTGCTTACCCGATCGCAACGCATCCCCGGTGACCGCGACCCAAAGACAAAAAAATCAAACCACGAAAGAGACGAAAACACGAAAGGAAGAGGAAATAAAGTCCTCTCTTCTTTCGTGTTTTCGTCTCTTTCGTGGTTCCCTCCGTCTTACCGTCACGTCCCGGCTACAGCTTGTACGCCTGGATCTCCGTCTCGGGAAGGTCCTGCTTGAGCCGGGCCGC
This sequence comes from Planctomycetales bacterium, assembly GCA_020050375.1. GTDB lineage: Bacteria > Planctomycetota > Planctomycetia > Planctomycetales > Planctomycetaceae > SIAF01. Next base: position 2,317 of record JAGVKR010000566.1, on the reverse strand, counting down.
GCCCGCTTCGTCGGCGAGCGTGTTGTTGAGGTACAGCGTTTTCAGCTTCTTCAACTTGCTGAAATGCGCGAGGCCCCCGTTGCTGATCTGCGTTCCCCCCAGTTGCGCGAACTCCAGCTCCAGTAGCTCGGCGAAATTCGACGCCCCCGAGTCGGTGATCGCCGCTTTCGGCAGCATCAGCCGCTTGAGCTTTTTCAAATGCGCGAGGTGCGCCATCCCGACATCACTGACTTTCGGGGCGTTCTCAATGGAAAGGATTTCGAGGTTCCGCAGATGCGCCAGATGCGCGAGCAACGCGTCGTCGACGGCGACGGGCGAATCGGATTTGTACGATCCGTCCGCGTGCCAGCCCGGCCGCACTTCCAGATACGTGAGCGCCGGCAGCTCCTTGAAATGCTCAAACAAGGCCCGTGTCGCCTGCGGTCCCACGTTGCTGACATACAGCGTTTTCAATTCCGCGAGACTCCCCGGCTCGATCTGCAGCGATTGGACCCCCTCAACATAGAGCGCGACCAGTTTGTTCAACCCGTGGATCACACCGGTCTCTTTCGACGCCCCGACCACGTACAGGAAACGGAGTGCGGGAAGCGTGTCGAGAATCGCACAGGTTTCGCGCGTCAGTTGCTCCGGCGCGAGATGCACCGCCGCCATTTCGGGAAATTCTCGCAACTGCTTCAGCCCGCCCGGCGTGGCCTCGATGCCGGCAAGTCGGATTCCCTTGAGCTTCGTCAGTGGTCGCAGCTTCTGCAGCGCCGCATCCGTGAGTTTCGGGCTTTCGAGGCCCAGCCCCTCGAGTGTCGTCAGCTTCGCCACGTGTTCGAGCCCGGCATCGGTCAGATGCGGCGACGTGAAACTCAGTTGCTTCAGCGACTTCATCCCGGCGAGCGCCGCCAGCCCTTTGTCGGTGATCTCTGTCGGGCCCAGTCCGACAATTTGTTCCAGTTGAGACAGCCGGGCCAAGGCCGCGAGCCCCTTGTCGGTGATCTTCGGCGCGGCCGGATTGGTGCGCCCGTCGTCAGACCGAATCCTGATCTCGCGCAGGTTCGGCGCTCCCGACAGTCCCGCCAGAACGTCATCTCCCATGTACGATCGCGGCAGTTCCACCGCAACGACTCCCGGCATGTTTTCGAGCGTTAGCTCGCCGACGTCGGTGTGCATCAAATCCAGGCGCGTCAGTTTGGGCAGATTCTTAAGGCGGATTGTTCGAATCGGCAGACTCTTCAGGATCACCTGCTTCTGCTGCCGATTGTCGTAGAAGTTGACATTGAAAATGAGCCGTTCCAGGTCGACCAGGTCGCTCAGCTCCAGCTCGTGGAACTCGACGCCGCTGATCCACAGCTCCTTGATCCCCGCGATCGAGCTCAAGTCCCGAAAGTCGGCAGTCGTGCCGGTCCATTCGGCCGGGATAATCACTCGTTCTGTTCCTTCTCCCGTTCCCGGGGCATCAGAGATCTGCGCTCCCAGGTTGCGGAGGCGCGCGATGGCCTCCGACTGCGACGTATGATGCAACTGAACGCCCCCCATGAGCACGAGCGCCACGGCCACCAGCGCGAATCCGGCCATCATTCGCCAGCGTCCCATGCTCAACTGCAGATTCCGGGCACTGTCGAGCAGTCCGGCGATCCGGTCCTCGAGCCGCCATTTCGGATCCATGAGCCCCACCGCCCAGGCCAGGGAGCGCTTCCCGTCGCCCCGTTCCGCCACGCTCAGCAGCGCCCGCGCGAACTGGTGCTTGTCACCAAATTGCAGCACATAGTTGTCGCAAACTTCTTCCCGTGTTCGTGACAACGCCCGATTGAGCCGGTGCACCAGCGGATTCGGCCAGAAGACAATCGCCGCCAGTCGCTGCAGCAGGCCGACAATCGTGTCCCGCCGCAGCACGTGCGCGAACTCGTGGACAACCACGTCCCGAAGCTGATTTTCCGACAGCCGTTGCGGAAGATCGGCCGGCAGGACGATCACCGGACGGACCAGCCCGATCACGATCGGGCTCGCGATCTCCAAAGAGAGCTTGATCTCCGGATGCCGGCGATTCGGTCGGACCCGGCTCATCAGCCGTTCCATCTCGCGGCGTTCCGGGCCGTCGAACGGCGTGAGCTGCGCACGCAGTTTCCAGACGGCAATCCAGCCGAACAGGAGGCGAACGCCAAGCACGATCGCCACAGCACTCCAGACGGCGACCAGGAATACGGCCAGTCCATGCCACAGGAACATGAGCTCGACCAGGAATGTGCGCCTCATGCCGCCAATGAAGACAGAAGACGTGCTCCCTGTCGTGATCGTGCCGGATTCGGTCGTTGCCGTCGCGGGGGCGATC
>JAGVKR010000232.1 GCA_020050375.1 Planctomycetales bacterium | reverse complement strand
GGTCGGATCTCGTCGACGCGCGACGTCGCCTTCTCGTCGCACGACTGAGAGCGTGTGAAAGTTTCGAATTGCAACTTTTTGCGGGAAGCCCTTTGTGTCAGACAGACGCTCGATCGTCGATCCTGAGCGATTCTGGGCGGTCATTTTTTGGGGGCATCGCGGGTCCTGCTCCAGCCGTCGATTAATTCACAAACTCTGAGAAGACGACGGGCGATGTGCCGGGGGCTGGTCCATTTTCCGGCGATATCGCGCGGCCCGAAAAACGAAAGCTGTCGTTGCCGGAAAATGGACCTGACCCCCTCGCGCGAGGGGACGTACATAGTTCTGAGGGGGTCTGGTCCATTTTTCGTGAGAAGGGCCATTGGACGATCCGCTCGCAAGCTTTGTCACGCGACGTGCGGGCGAAAAAAAGACCAGTCCCCGGTGCCTGATCCTCTCCGTGCCAAGTGCGTCGTGCGCCCGGTTGGCCGCCTCCGAAGCACACGTCCGAAGCACACGTCTTGACGGCTATGCCGCACCACAGTATAAGCTCGTTCCCCTCCATTCTCTCATTTCCAACACGTTCCGTTTGGCTGGTCGCCCTCCTCGCTTGGGCATCGGCAACACCGGTGGCCCGGTCTTTGGCCCGGCTTCTCCGTGTATGGTTGCGCTGGGTGACCCGCGACCTGTCGTCCTGATCGCATGACGAATCCTGCATGATGAATCCATGGATCAGGTTCGGTTGCTTACGGCGGCGATGGACCGCGTCCGTCTTAACACGGGGAGCGGGAATCCGTCACGTTTTGATGGTTTTGTCTTCGAGCATCGCTTTGATGTTCCCCGGTCAGGCCACGTCTGCTGCGGACGATTCATTGACCCAGGTCCAGAAGCAGGATGACTTTGAAACCGACACCGAGCGGATGGAAATTCCACCCGGCCTTTTGAATGAATCGGCACCGGAGGACTATCAAACCGACACCGAACGGATGGAAACTCTCGAGCAGCGGTTCCAGGCCCTGGAAGGAAAGGTGAATGCCAGTTCGGCTCCCAAGCCAAAGGAAAAAGAGACGTTCCCAACGCACCGCATCACCGGCTTTCTGCAACTCGATCAGGCGGTTTATTCACAGGACCCCCTGAACATGGCCATCGTCGGAGATGCGCAGAATGCCACCGGCTTCCGCCGTGCGCGACTTGCCGTTCTTGGCAAAGTGACCCCTAAGACGCTCTATCAGATTGAAGTGGATTTCGCCACAGCCGGGCGACCCAGCTTCTTCGATAACTACCTCGAGCAGGAAGACATTCCCTTCTTCGGGGCGGTCCGTGCCGGTCAATACCTGCAGCCGTTCAGCGTCGATGCGATGAGCGGTTTCCGTAATCTGCCATTCCTCGAACGATCGCTTCCCTTCCTGGCGTTTGTTCCATTTCGGCGCGTCGGTGCAATGGCTTCCAACAATTCCGAAGATGAGCGGACGTATTGGGCCTACAGTGTGTTTCACACCGGGGGCTTCAACAATGCGCCGGTGGGAGATTCCCAGTTTGCAACGGATATTGGGGACGTGGGTGGCTATTCGTTCTCCACCCGGATCACGCACCTGCTGAGTTACGTCGACGACACACACGACGTTTGGCACATCGGCGGGGCGTACAACTTCAGCTCGCTGGGGGCCAACGATGCGAAAGGAAGTGGAGCAACCGGCAATGCCGGGGGTGGCCCTCACGCGTTTTATCAGGCGAAAACGACTCCCGAGTTCGGGCCATTGGGTCAGGTTCAGAATCAGCAAAGCTTCGGCAGCGCGGCAAGTTACACTCCGACCTTTGTCGATACCGGCCGGTACGCCGCCCACAGCTTCAATCTCGTCGGGCTCGAAACCGTCTATCAGGACGGCCCCCTGAGCTTTCAGTCGGAGTGGATGCTGACGCAAGTCAACAGTGTCGTGGGATCAATCGTCTATCACGGCGCCTATGCCGAGGTCATGTATCGACTGACTGGCGAACCCCGACCGTATGACAAGAAACTCGCTGCGCTGAGAAACGTCGTCCCCGACAAAGACTTCATTCCGCTTGGTAAAGAGGGAAAGGGATTTGCCGGCTGGGGCGCGTGGGAACTGGCAGCACGGCTCTCGTACGTCGAATTGCGGAATCCGTCGGCGCTCAGCGGCCACTATTACAATAGCACCACGAACAAATACGACGCTCCCGCTTCGTCCGGGGCGCTCGGCAACGGGACTCTGACCGATTTAACCATCGGCGGCACGTGGTTTCTCAACCGTCACTCGAAGGTCCAGTTCGACTGGATTCACGCCTTTCTGAATAACTCGGCCAGAGGGTTCAGTTCGGCGGACCTGTATGTCAGCCGCGTCCAGGTTGACTTTTGAGAGTCAGCGGCGGGTTTCTTGGGCTCCTTCTGCTTGCAGGCGGCGGGGGAAGGCCGTTAGGATGAGCATCATCGCGGTTTGCCCCTAAGGCGCTTTCGATGATCCGGTATCGGCCGTTCCATAACACTGATCCGCCGAAGCTGACTGAGTTGTGGAACTTCGCTCGCTTGGGGCCAGGCGCGGCGGTGGAATTCTCCAACGACGCGCTCGACATGCTCGTGCTGTCCGAGCCGTACTTCGACCGCCGTGGCCTGATCGTTGCTTGCGAGGGGACCGAAGTCGTCGGCTTCGCGCACGCCGGCTTCGGCGCCAACGCCGCGGGCACCGGGCAATCGAAACAAGCCGGTGTGATCTGTGCGGCCCTTGTGCGGGTCGACTATCGTCGCCAGGGAATCGGACGCGAGCTGGTTCACCGCGCCGAGGCATATCTGCGAGAGGCAGGCGCCACCGAAATCTATGCCGGTGAATCGGGGACGCGCAACCCGTTCTATCTCGGGTTGTACGGCGGAGCCGAGGGAGCCGGGTTTCTCGAAACCGATCCCAATGCCGCGCCGTTTTTCACCGCGCTGGGGTACGCTCCGGCGGAGCGACACCTGATCTACCGGCGGGATATCACGGCGAAAAAGGATCCGTTCGATCCGCGGTGCGTGACGATCAAGCGAACGATGAAATTCGGCGTGATGGATGCTCCCCCGAGCGCCAACTGGTGGTGGATGACGCGTCACGGCCGGTTCGAGTCGCTGACGTTCGCCCTCCTGCCCACCGACGGCAGTCCGCCGCCGGCCCTCGTGACGTGTTGGGGGATGGAATTGCACGCCATGACACGCGGACAGCGGACAGTCGGTCTCACCGATGTGTTCGTGGCCGAGCCGTTCCGCAAAAAGGGGTTCGCCAAGCTCCTCATGTCCGAGGTGATCCGCCGGCTGCGCGAGGACACGGTCACGCACGTCGAGGTCACGATCCGCGACGACAACACCCCCGCCATCCACCTCTTCCGCAGCCTCTCCTTCGTGCAGCAGGATGTCGGCGTGGTTTATCGACTCGAAGGCGGTGGGAAATCGAGGATCGAGGATCGAAGATAGAAGATCGTGCACGCCTTTGAAGTCCGTCGCTATCCTCGATCCTCCATCTTCGATCCTCGGCTCTTCCCTACGGCCGCGGCCCGTCTTGCCAGTCGATTTCGTCCTCGGAGAGGCCGGCCTTGACCAGCGCGTCGCGAAGCTGCAGCTCGGCCGTGGTTTTTGACGACGGCAGCCGTGAGACTCGGACGCGAATGCCTTGAGCGTCCCCCGGATAATTGTGAACCTTTTCGACCAATTGATCGAGGGGGAGCGACGTGTCTCCTTCGGCGCCGACGATCGCGTAGTTGCGGCCGTCGATGCGGACATGCAGCACATTCGCCGATTCCCGACCGCCTTCACGGGGCGTTGTATCCCGCGAGACCGTCGTGAAAGCCTGCTTCGGGCCCGGCTGCGACCCGCCGGGACCAAGGCCGATCCCGGTGCCTCCTCCGAGCTTCGGAAAGAAGCCCCCCAGATAGCCGCCGGCAATGAACGCCAGGACGATCGCACCACCAATCAGATTGCGAGTTTTCATGGTGATGTCTCACGCAGGCGATGTCATTCGGGCCGTCGTGTTGGCTTCAGCCGACACGAAAAAGCTTCTGGTGTAGACTGAAATCCACACGACAAACGGTGACGCACTTTTACGGTTCCCCTGACGGAATATAACCGAGAATTGCCGATTCGAACCGGCTGCGGCGGTCGCTATCGGCCCGCATTCGCTCGGCGGCGATTTCGAGCCCATCGACCGCGGCGGTGCGGGCCTTCAGTTCGGCGTCCCCCCACGAGAGCAACATCAGCACCAGACTTTTCGGCTGCGGCAGCCCTTTATACTGCTTGAACAACTCGGCGGCGAATTTTTCCGGCGTTTCGGCCCGAAAGCGTGCTTTTCGTTCGTCGGCGGTGAAGACGTAGCCGCCATCGTCGCGGATGTGGATCTGCCAGATGTCACAGCGTTTTTCAAGCTCGGCCAGCGTCAGAATATGCCGGACCGCGTTCGACGAGCGATTGGCCGCCAGTTCCTTCAGCGTCTTGCGAATGCGGTCGGCCTCTTCCGGGCCGCGGGCCCGCAGCATCTTGTCGAGGGGCTCGGCGGGAAGATCGAAGAGCTCTGCGACGAGCGCTCCGAGTCGGGCCAGGTCGTCGCGGGAACGCTTCAATTCTTCGCCCAATTCAAGCTGCTTTCGCCCCCCTTCGGCTTTGAGCGCCGCCAGCTCGCGATTTCGCTCGTCGAGCTCGCGCTGCAGGGCCTCGGCCGCGGGTGAGGCGTGTTCGGAAGCGGCGGCGAGCTGAGCTCTCGTCTTGTCCTGCAAATCGAAGTACTGCGCGAAGACAATGATGATCAACAGGTCGAACAACGACACCAATTGAAACGTCAATCGTCGCGGCAGGCTTCTCACGAGCGGCCTCCGGCATCGAGAGCCAGCGCCCGTTTCACGCGGGCGACCGCCCGTTCGACATGCTGCCGGTTCTCGGCCAGCCGCACGAACGACGTTTCCACCAGGCTGTTGAAAAACATCAGCACGACCGCGGCCACCAGCCCGGCGCAGGTCGACCAGATCGCTTCGCCGAACCGCTGCACGATGAGCGCGGGAGACGCCGTTTCCCCCTGCTGGACAACGAGGCCGATCGCCAGAATCGTCCCCAGAATTCCCCCGAGGGGGTAGGCTTCGATCATCGAGCGGCAGACGTTGTAGCTGATCTCGAAGCCCATCGATTGCAGGTATTTTCGCTTCTCATCGAGGATGTTGATCCGCGCCAGCAGCGTCTCCCGATCGGCGGCCCGAGCCGGCTCGTCGAGCGTCTCGTTGACGTCGGCGAGGAACGCCTCGACCTGGTCCGAGAGATGGGCCGTGCGATCGAGCACGCTGCGATGCTTGATCCCGCGCGTGAAATCATCGAGCGCGGCGGCAATGCGCTGCAGGTCGTTGCGATACCAGACATAGAGCAGAATGAACAGCACGAAGTGCACCGCCGCACAAACGGCGATGATCGACGTGGAGAGAACCGAAAGCGTATCGAGGAGCTGCGTCATGCCCCTCATCGTACAGAAACGAGGGGCGATTGAGCAAATCGAGGCAACGAATGTTGCGAAGCTCCCAGTGCGACGTCGCTGACCACGGCCGCAACCAATACAGCTTCAGAGCGTCCTCAGCCGCGCGCGGGGGCAGGGGATGGTCGTCGAGCAGCCGTCAATCCTCCGGCAAGGTCAGCGACCGGCAACGCGATTTACACCCGCGCGTGGTGCCGATGGTCGTCCGCGGCATTCAACTGGGCTGTCGGACGAGCAGATCCGGACAGTCGTGAAGAACGTTCAACGGGAATTGTCGCGCTTGGGGGGTACGTTGCGGTCGTGGCGACCCTCATCGGTTCGGCGGCGCTGATCTGGGGGGATAACCCCGGTCGAAACGAGGCGCCGCCCATTCTGGCGTTTGTCACCGTCGAATGCAGCGTCATCGCGATTCTCATTGGTGTGAGCGCCTACCGCCGCTGGATGCGCACCGAATGGGGGCTCTTCAGTGTGATGGGAACGAAGCCACATTGCCAATTTCCGTTTAAAGGCGCCAACAATGACGCTCTGCGTCCGAATTTCTCCCCGCAGACGTGGCTTGACTGTGATGCGATACATGTGTATACTATACCGCGGTTTATTCGAATGATTCCAGTTGCGAGGTTTTCAAAATCCGACAACTGCATCGGTTTTTGAATCCCGGCCGTTTTCCTCGTGTTTTTTGTCGAATTGCAGTTTTCAAAAATGTGCAACTACACACATTTTTGAATCGCAGATTGATTTCTCGATTCAGCCAACGAAGCCGAGCTTCGGAGAGGGCATTGTCGATCTGAGTTTTGGGCACGAGGTGAGTTCCCATACACTGATTCGCAACGGCTTCCCGTATCAATCGATTCTAGACGAGCGTGCCCATTCACCCGTCAGCGTCTCGCGAAAATGACGGATTCAGGATGGTTGCAGGGGCATGCCGGCTTGCTATACTGGCTGTTTCGCTGGCGGCTCACCTCACGCCGCATACACCGGCGAATCGACGAGGCGCCTTTGGCCCCCTGGGCCAAGCCCAAGTGGCGAAACTGGCAGACGCGCTAGGTTGAGGGCCTAGTTCCCTTTACCGGGAGTGCAGGTTCAAATCCTGTCTTGGGCATTTTTACTGCGACTTTTTCCTGCGGCATTCTGCGACGAAGTTCATACCGCGTGCGGTCATTCATGAGACGTCTCGTTTAACCCCGAGCCAGCGGCGAGGCGGGCACCAGCGGCATCGGGCGTCGCCGTTGGCTCCGGGTTAAACAATTCAATCTTGGCCGCGTCTGGTATAATGCTCCTGACGCAGCAGGGAATCGAGCTTTCGACAGCGTGCGGAATGTTGCCAGCGCCCGGCAGCTCCGCACGCTTTCTGTTTTCACCGGCTGGCTGGGATGAATTCTGGCTGGGATGACTTTCGTTGCTGAACCTATCGGGCTCGTCCGCGAATAAATCGAACGGGCGCTTTTCTCATGACGCAAGACCGACCAGTCGCTGCCGCTTACTCCGCATCGCCCGAGGAATCGACCCGCTCTGTTCCCCCCGATCAGGATCTTGTGCTGGTCCTCGATTTCGGCTCTCAGACCGCGCAACTGATCGCCCGGCGGGTCCGCGAGCAGAACGTGTTCTGCCAGGTGGTCCGGCACGATCTCTCCATCGAACGCATTCGAGAGCTGGCGCCGCGCGGTCTGATTCTTTCGGGGGGCCCGGCCAGTGTTTATGAGCCCGGTGCACCGCATCCCAATCCGGGCATTTTCGAGCTCGGATTGCCGATCCTGGGGATCTGTTACGGAATGCAGGTGGCCTGTCTGGCGCTGGGGAATGAAGTCTCGCCAGGCAAGAGCCGCGAGTTCGGACGCACGACATGTCACGTCAGCAACGGAGGGGAGCTGTTCGTTGGTGCTCCGTCGGAATTGACGGTGTGGATGAGCCACGGCGATCAGGTTAAGAATCTGGACCAGCAATGGACGCCGCTCGCGAGCACGCTCGATTGCCCGGCCGCAGCAGCGAAGCACCATACCAAGCCGATTTACGTGATTCAGTTCCATCCCGAAGTGACGCACACGCAATTCGGCGGAAAGCTCCTGGGCAACTTCGTCAAGACCATCTGCGGCTGTCGCGGAACGTGGCAGATGAGCCAGTTCGTCGAACAGCAGGTCCGCGAGCTGCGTGAGCGAGTCGGAAACAAGCGGGTCATTTGCGGCTTGTCGGGCGGCGTCGATTCGTCGGTCGTTGCGGCCCTTTTGTACCGCGCCATCGGTTCGCAGT
>JAGVKR010000540.1 GCA_020050375.1 Planctomycetales bacterium | reverse complement strand
GCTCAAATTCAATTCGAGCGGCAATACCGTCTGGTCCCCGTCGATCGTTGACTCGAACCAGTCGGTCAGCGGCCTGCCGGTCGACCCGTCCCGCAATCTCTTCCTCGCCGGTCCGTTCCAGGGGGCCGTGGATTTCGATCCGAGCTCCAAGACCAGGATTGTCAACGGCGCGACGAATAGTCCATCCGGATTTGTCCTCAAGCTGGACACGAGCGGCGCGTACAAGTGGGTCACGCCATTCATGATTCAGTGGGATGGTGCCCACCAGGGTTATTGCAGAGCGCAAAGCGTGACGCTCGATGGGAGCGGCAACGTCATCGTCGGCGGTGTGTATATCTACTCGGTCGACTTCGACCCCGCTGGCCGGACAACCACGCTGCCAGGATTGCCGGGTGCAGCGAATATCCAGGGGGCTTTGGCACCAAGCTGAACAGCTCCGGTGGGCTCACCTGGGCGCGTGGCTTGCCCAGCAACAATTCCATCATGGTGTACGGCCTAGACGTCGACAGCGCCGGCAGCATTTATGCCACAGGCGCCTTCTATGGCACCGTCGATCTCGATCCGGGGGCCGGCAGTAACACGCACACGACCGCTGGGGGCGGCGACATCTTCGTGGAGAAGCGGACCGCGGCCGGCAACTACAGTTGGGCCGAGACGTTCGGTGGAACCGGGTTGGATGTCGGCTTCGGTATCGCCGTCGATCCCACCGGCGGCGTCCATCTGGCCGGATTCTATTCCGGCACGGTCGATTTCGACCCGGATCCACTGAACACCTACTACCTGACCAATCCCGGAACGTTCGCCAACGCCTTCCGCCTGCGGCTGCGGCAGGTGTAGTCGTCGCAGTCAGCCCCCCGCCCTGTCTAATTAAACGGGGCACGGGGGGCTAAGTTGTGAAAGAGTGGCTGAGTTGAAGAGTGAGCGACCGCCGCCGGCGGAGTGGAGGTGGCAAACCAGTCCACATCGTTCGACGGTCGACCCGCCGCGGTGCACTGCTTGTGCGCCGCGGCTTTCTTGTTCTTTGCACGGAGTGTCATCGCGCCGCCACACGTTCCAGTTTGGCGGATGCATCGGGCCGCGGGCACACGGCATGGTTTGCTCAGGTTTGAGAAGTCGCGCTGGGTGCCGGGGTCAAAGCGTTCGCCCGAGATCACGGGTTGCAGCGTGTCACCCGCCGGAGGGAGCGAAGGGATGGTCGGAACCAGATCGCGAGCGTGGCCCCGTCGCCGGCCACGTGGCCACGCTCGCGGATTGTGCCGGCTGGGCGCCGATTCGGATCGATTCAACGGACTGCCTTTGACGCGGCCGATGGATTTGCCGCTTTGACCCCGGCACCCGCCAGTCGTCTCTGGCAAAGTACGACGTGCGCCCCGGGCCGCGTTCGCGGCCAGATTCGACTTGATTCCTTATGTGTTCTTTTGTATACTATACGGGTGAAGGTCCGCTGACCCGTCCGGCGAGTCGCGATTCTTGCTTCCCTTTGTGGAACGGGAAGCATTTCAAAATCCGACAACTGCATCGGATTTTGAATTGCGGCCACAATCGGAACCGTTCTGGCGCGCCACCGCTCTCGACGCCCCCTGGAGCAAATTCAAAAATGTGCAACTGCACACATTTTTGAAATTCGCCCGTTCCGGTGTCCGCGCGATCGCTGCGGTCCTATGTAGCTTGGAGTTCTTTTTCGTGTGTTTTCCCGTCGTTCATGGTGAAATCTTCGGATGCAGAACGGATCGAGCAGAACCACGAAAGACAGAAAACAGGCAACGAAAAAGTTGGCAGAATTATTCCGCCATATAGATATTCGAGCAGAAATTCGGACTGTTTGCCGTAACCGCATTGTTTGAAAAGAGATGGGAATGCAAAAAGTGCTCGAATACCCACGCAGCCCCGCACGGTCGTGGCCGATCACGGCCCAGGAGGGCGCATTGGTGCAATTCTCCCGACATTTGGCGAATCGCTTTCAGCGCGAACCCTCAGCAAACGGCGCGAGCGCCGCTGCCGACGAGAAAGTGTCTTGCGACTATCGCTGGGAGGTGCGCTGCGTTTTGATCCCGCCCACCGGATCCGAATTCGTTACGGCTGCGACTGCGGCATCGGCGCTTCAGCCGGATTCAAAGCCGGCGTGGGCGGCGCCGGCGGATTCGCCGGAGCGGGAAGCGGTTTGGTAGCCGGGGTCGGGCGATAGGGATCATGCGACGCCGGCCAGGAGGGGGTGGTTCCCGTGCCACGTGGGTGAACAAAATTCGGATCGCCTGGCGTTCCGCGCGGGAACCCGTACGAATAGTAGGCAGGCGGTCCCGCGCAGATGTAGGGGCAATCGGTCTTGCGACGCGGACATTCGTAGCCCCCCATGTGCCAGAACGCGTCGAAACAACTCCCGCGACCGCAACGTCGCTCGATGATCGGCGTGCCCGCGTCGTTCCAGCAGGGGACGTAGCATTCGCCACGATACCCCGGGCAATGATGCGGGCAATACCCCTTCGCACAATAGCAGTGCATCGAATACGTTTGCCCGGCCCAGTCGTAGGTAGCGCGGTAGCCGTGCAACGGATAGGCGTATGACTTTCCGAATCCGTAGCTCGGCGTGCCGGGATAATAGCCTTCTTCAGGCCAGCCGTATCCCAGGCCGAATTCCGTTCCCCAGGTGACCTGGCGGACCGCTGGATCCTGCGATTCGGGCGCGTTCTCAGCCGAAAGTCCCGCCGGCGGCTGTGGCGTTTGAATATCTTCGGCGGTTTTACAGCAGGCGGCCTGGCGCTTGGAAGACTTCGCTGCGGCTGGCTCGACGACGCGCGTCCATGTCGTTGGCGTCGGTCGGTTACGACGGGCAAAGAACAAATAACCGCCCGGCGTTTGGCCTTCCTGGGCCAGAGTGACCGTGGCGCCGGCCAGCCCCAGGATTCCCGCCAGCAGGCAACGGCCCAGAGAGCGCTTCATGGCACGATCCCTCAAAAATGCGCGCGATCCGACAGCGCCGCCCCGTGCCCCGATTGGCACCGGGCGGAGTCGACAACGTCCCAATCATCGGCGGCGCATCGGGCAAATTCGATTCTTTCCCCACCAGCCGGCACAATCGGAATATCCGGCCGGGAATTAGGGACCGGGGAACAGGGACCGGGATTCAGGATTCAGGATTCAGGATTCAGGGGACGGGGGTCAGGGCTCAGGGAATTGTTTAGCCGCGAGGCGCAGCCGAGTGCCGGTTGAACCGACTCGCCATTCACGATCCCACCGGTCCCTGGTCCCTGGTCCCTGGTCCCCGTCTCCCATCACGGCTCGACGGCAATCTCAAACGCCTGCGAGACTTCCGGCGGAATGCGTTTCGGCACGCCGGTCGCGAAATGGATGAACGCCCAGTCGGTCGCAGCCGATGCGAGGACGACCTCTCGATCGGCGGTCGGTCGCACGATTTTGTAGCGGCGGAGGGAGGTGACTTTCTTCATGTCGGCGACCCACGTCCGAACGATCACGCGATCGCCGGCGAAGGCGGGCTGCAGATATTCGATCTGGTGCGACCGCACGACCCAACCGGCCCCCAGTTGCCGGTAGGCGTCGCCGGTCCAGCCTTGCACGGCCGAATGGGCGACCGCCGCGTCGATCATCCATTTGAGATACGACAGATTGTTCGCATGCCCGAGCGAGTCGATGTCGTCGTCGGTTACGATATGCGGGTACTCATAGACAGCAGGCATTAAGTGACGTGTCTCCTATCCCAAAAACGGTCTTAGTCGCGGAGCGACGACGTCGTGTTGCCAGTGGCGCGAGCCACTGGAGAGGAGCGGCCGTAAATCCAGCCCCGGCAGGGGCGACGTGAGCGATTTGGGCACGAACGTCGCCCCTACCGGGGCTTTTTGTGAGAGCGTGATTCGACGGCGTCTATTCTTGCTTCTGCTCCGGTTCATCTTCCCTGCGGGGCAGGTCCGATTTCTTGTCGTCCAGCCGCGCCCGTGCGTGCTGCACCTGCGGGCTCAGCTCGCGGTTCGATCCGTACAGCGACACGATGCTGTTCCAGATCCGGCGGGCTTCGAGGACTTTGCCTTCGTGGTACAGATCTTCGGCGCGGATCAGATTGTCGTCGACGATCTTGCGACGGTCGAGATGACCGACCTCAGCGTCGATCTGACTGATCTGTCGCCGGGCAAGATTGAGAAACGGCCGGTAGTCCTCCTTGTCCTTGAGAACCTCCAGCATTCCGTTGTACTTCTCGTAAGCCGTCACCAGATCGCCGAATCGTTCGTACTGGTACGCCTGCGCGTACAACCGCTCACCCTCGTGCGACGGCTCCTGGCCGAGTCGATTGTGGTTCTTGTAGCGCTCTTCGGCCCGGTACATCTCGAACTTGTCGATATACCGCTGCACGTCGTCGGCATGTTTGCCTTCGGGGAAACGCCGCTGCAGGTCGGCGAGCGGCTTTTCGACGGCGCGACGCCAGTTATAGGTATCGTCGGTCTCCATCAACGCTTGTGCCTGAGCGAATAGTTGCTCCTCACCAGCCGGCCACACCGCCCAGACGAGCAGAGCCAGAATTGCGGCGAGGCAACTTGCCAGAAACCACATCCGCTCCCAGATCGGGCCAGTTTCCCCCTTCTTCTTTTTTTTCTTCCTGAAGAGACTGCCGGACTGGAGCGTGTCGCCAGTGACGTTGAGCGAAGTCGGCCCGCCAGTGATCGCAGCCAATGACATTCCCGCCTTTACGGCGACCTTCTGCTCAATTTCAATCAACGCCTGCTGAACAGCGGCAGCGTCGCGCGGCCGTTTCTCGGGCTCCTTCTCGAGCAACTGGCCGATCAGCGCGTCGAGCCAGATCGGACAATCTAAGGCGAGCGTCGAGACCCGCGCGGGAATTTTTTCGAGATGCTGAAACATGATCTCAGCCGAGGTCTCGGCACCGAACGGCGGGCGTCCCGTCAGCAT
>JAGVKR010000708.1 GCA_020050375.1 Planctomycetales bacterium | reverse complement strand
GCATTCGAGAGCATATTCTCGTAGTTGGCGATCGACATGCGGACGCTGACCCCCGAGGCCTGGTTGACGTGGCCGCTGGTGCGGGCCAGCCGGGCGACTTCCTCGACGATCTCCTGCAGGAAGCGGGGGACCTGCACGTCGATTCCGCCGTCGCGCTCGACCCACGCATTCTCACGCGTGATCTGCATTCCCAATTCGCGCGTCAGCGGATAGTGCGTCTGGATGACCGAGCCGATGCGGTCCTTGAGCGGTGTGACGATCCGACCGCGATTGGTGTAGTCTTCGGGGTTGGCGCTGAAGACCATCGCCAGGTCGAGCTCCAGCCGGACGGGAAAGCCGCGAATCTGCACGTCGCGCTCTTCCAGCACGTTGAACAGGCCGACCTGGATCTTGGGGCTGAGATCGGGAAGCTCGTTCATGCAGAAGATGCCGCGATGACTGCGCGGGATCAGGCCGAAGTGCATCACGTCTTCACTGGCGAGGTGCTTCCCTTCGGCGTGCTTGATCAGGTCGATCTCGCCGATCAGGTCGGCGATCGTCACGTCGGGAGTCGCCAGCTTCTCGTGATACCGCCGCTCGCGCGGGAGCCAGGCGATGGGGCAGGCGTCCCCGTGGCGCTCGAGCATGTCGCGGCCGTATTTCGAGATCGGCGCAAGCGGGTCGTCGTTGACTTCGGAACCGGCCACGATCGGAATGAGGGGATCGAGAAAGTTGACCAGCATTCGCAGCATGCGGGTCTTCCCCTGCCCGCGAAGGCCGAGAAAGAGCATGTCGTGCTGCGATAGAACGGCATTTTCGATCTGCGGGATCACCGATTCGTCATAGCCGATGATACCGGGGAATAGAGGCTCTCCCGATCGGAGCCGGGCGAGCAAATTGCTTCGCATCTCGGCCTTGACGCTGCGGCTTTTGTAGCCACGGGCGCGGAGTTCACCCAGGGTGGCTGGCAGATGGTTGGTCATGCGCGGAAGGTGTCCAGCGAGAGAGTCGATCAATGCGGGGTGTTGCGATTATAGGGGGGCGCGCGGGTGAGTCAAATTCGGGGAAACGGAGCGTCCCTCGGCGGGGCACAGATTGTTGGTCATACCAGATGCGGCTTTGCTGTTCCCGGCCGGTCGACGTATGATGAATGGGACTTTGTCGTTGCTGTCGCCAGCCGATCGATGAGTGGTTTCGGCGTAGCGCATCAGGAATTCATCGAGCATGGCTCAAGGCCCACCATCACGCGGACCGGAACTCCCAGAGTCTTCGGTCGGCGCATCGCGCCCGACGGACGACACGGTGGGGGTCGCATCGGCGGGATCGATGAGCGAGCCGATCGACGATATTCCCGAGACGACCTTGGGGGAATTCCGGATTCTGCGGCGGCTGGGCAAGGGTGGAATGGCGGAAGTCTTCCTCGCCGAGCAGATGTCGCTCAAGCGAAACGTGGCCATCAAGGTCTTGCGTGAAGAGCGGCTGGCCGACGAGACGCACCTCAAGCGGTTCAAAACCGAAGCAACCGCCGCCGCCGCCCTGAGCCATCCCAACATCGTTCAGGTCTACACGATCGGCGAGCAAAACGGGACGCACTACATCGCGCAGGAATACGTGCAGGGGATGAACCTGCGCGAGTATGTCACGCGGAAAGGTCCGCCGGAGATGGGCGTGGCCCTGCACATCATGAAGCAGGTCGCCGGCGCCCTGCAAGCCGCACATGCCGCCGGGATTGTCCACCGCGACATCAAGCCCGAAAACATCATGCTCACGCGGCGCGGCGACGTGAAGGTCGCCGATTTCGGGCTCGCGCAACTCACACAGGCGGGCGAACGGGTCGATTTGACGCAGGTCGGCGTCACGATGGGAACCCCGCTGTACATGAGCCCCGAGCAAGTGAACGGGCGCAAGCTCGATTCGCGGACCGACATCTACTCGTTCGGCGTGACCTGCTACCACATGCTGACCGGGGCGCCGCCGTTCCGCGGGGAAACGGCGCTTTCGGTCGCAGTCCAGCATTTGAAGCAGGAACCCGAACGGCTGGAACAGGTGCGGGGCGATCTGCCGGCGGTCTTGTGCCGTATTGTCCACAAGATGATGGCCAAGCACCCGGACAAACGCTATCAGACGTCGCAGGAGATCGTCAAAGATCTGAAGCGGCTGACGCAAGGGGAAGCGGACGTCGAAGCGGACGCCGAAGAGGAACCGGCGCACGAGGCTGCCGACACGCGTGCCGGCGCTGGAGCGGTCGGCCGCATCCTCGCCGGAATCTGGCGTCTTCCCGATCGCCCCCTGGCCAGTCAGGCCTGGATCCTCGTTCTGCTGGCACTGGCGACCGGCGCGGCGTCGGCCGGCGTTGGATGGCTGGTGCGCGAGCCGAATCCTTTCGATGTGCCAGCGAAGCCCGATTCGACGCAGGATATGGATTCGGCCGCGAAGCAGTACATCCATGCGATGAACCTCAAGACCAGCGAGCCGGCCTGGCAGAAAGTGATCGACTATCATCCGTCCAACGCAATCTTTCAGAGCTCGGCCCGAAAGCAACTGGCGATGCTCCATCTCGCCAAGCGGCGGTTTGACGAGGCCGACGCATTGTTCAACAACTTGGCGGGCGAATCGGACGCCGAGTTTCGCGCCTTCGGTCTGGCGGGACAGGCGTTCATCCTCCACCACCGCGGAGAATACCAGGCGTCGCAGATCGTGATCGAAAAGGTCAGGTCGCTCTCTCTTTACGGAAAGCTCGACGGGCGGATGAAATCGCTTTTCGACGATACGCTGTTGCGCAATCATAAGGAGATCGATAGTGAGTTGAATCAGGAATGGCAGAACCTGCTGGAAGGCCCGCATCCGGAGACCGGGCCACAGCGCGACAATGAATGATCTTTAGAGGACGTCAACCGTGGCCGTATTGAAAGTCATCAAGGGAAGCTGTCCGGGACAGTTGCTGGAGCTCTTGGGCGAGCGGATGGTGATGGGGCGCCATCCTTCGTGCCAGATCGTGCTCGACAACGCCGCCGTCAGCCGCAATCACGCGCAGATCCTCGAAAGTCACGGGACGTATTTTGTCGAAGACCTCCGAAGCCGAAACGGCACGCTCGTGAACGGCGAGCGGATTCAGGGGCGGACAGAATTGAGGGACGGCGACGAGCTGCGCGTGTGTGAGGTCGTCCTGCGGTTCTACCAGGGGGCGCCGCCACCCGGCGACACGCCCGCGTATCCCGCTCCCGCCAGAGGAGCCGGGGCCTCCAGCGGACGGGCGCCCACGATTCCCGACCTGTCCTCGTTGTCCGGACCGCAACGACAAACGGGCGCGTTCGAGCAGCCGGTGCTGCAGGACGACGAATCCGACAGTTCGTCGATCATCACGTCGCTCGATGTCTCGGTTGGAATGCATCCCCGCATCGCCGTCCGTCCGGAAGCCAAGCTTCGGGCGGTGATGGAAATCAGCCAGAACCTCGCGCGGACGCTCAAGGCCGAAGAAGTCCTGCCGAAAATTCTGGAGAGCCTGTTCAAGATTTTGCCGCATGCCGATCGCGGGTTCATCGTTTTGAAAGACCCTTCGAGCGGGCAATTGCAGATCAAGGCGATGCGGATGCGTCGCGAGAACATGGAGGAATCGAGCCGCCTGAGCACGACGATCCTGAAAGAGGCGATGAACAAGGCGCGGGCGATTCTGAGCGCCGACGCGGCGTCCGACAGCCGGTTCAGCCTCAGTGAAAGCATCGCCAACCTGCGGATCCGTTCGGTGATGTGCGCGCCGCTGGTGGCGCTTTCGGGCGAAGCGATCGGCGCGATTCAAGTCGACACGCTCGACAGCGCCTTGCAGTTCACGGAGGAGGATCTCGAAGTATTGGCCAGCGTCGCCGCCCAGGCCACGCTGGGTTTCGAGAACGCCCAGTTGCACGTCGCCGCGCTCCGCCAGCGCGATCTGGAGCGCGATCTCGATTTCGCCACGCAGATTCAGCTCGGGTTCCTGCCGAAAGACCGGCCCAAGGTCGCCGGGTACGAGTTCTTCGACTATTACGAAGCGGCCCAGAGCGTCGGTGGGGACTTCTTCGATTACGTGATGCTCCCCGGCGGAAGGGTGGCCGTCAGCGTCGGTGACGTCGCAGGCAAAGGGGTTCCCGCCGCATTGCTGATGGCCCGCGTGTACGCTGATGCCCGTTACGAATTGCTGTCGAAGCCGACGCCCGCCGACGCCATGGCCGGGCTCAACGCGGCGGTTTGTGCGAGCGGCCTGGGGCATCGGTTCATCACGCTCGCGTTCGCCGTGCTCGATCCCAAGGCGCACACCGTTGATGTGGTCAATGCCGGTCATCTGCCGCCCCTGCTCAGGACTCACAAAGGCGATGTGGAGCTGCTGGCGACCAAGGTCACTTCGCTCCCGCTGGGGATCGACTCGAGCACGAAATACACCCAGGCCAGAACGAAGATCGGACCGGGCGATTCGCTGGCGATGTTCACCGACGGCGTGACCGAAGCCATGAACAAAGCCAACGAGTTGTACGGCAATACGCGGCTGATGGCGTTTGCTAAAACCGCTCCACCGCAGGCGGAACGGCTCGGAGAGGCGATCGTCAGCGACGTCGAAGCTTTCTGCGACGGTCAGGCGCAGCGCGACGACATCTGCCTGATCTGTTTTCATCGGAAGGCGTGAGAGTTGACCCTTCCCCTCACTCCCGCATCGGTCCTGGGCGCCCAGGGGCGGATCGCACAGCGGTTGAAGAGCTACGAGTCGCGACCGCAGCAACTCGCGATGGCCGATGCCGTCGCCGAGGCGATCGCCTCGAAGTCGCATCTTGTCGTCGAAGCGGGAACCGGCGTCGGCAAGAGTTTCGCCTATCTCGTCCCGACGATCCTCGCGGCAACGGCCCGGCAGGGAGAGCGCGAAGATCGCGATCCCGAAACGGGCGAAAAAAAACGGACGCGGATCGTCATCTCGACGCACACGATCAGCCTGCAGGAGCAGCTCACGGGGCGCGACATCCCGTTTCTCAACTCGGTATTGCCCGTCGAATTCTCGGCAGTGCTCGTCAAAGGACGAGGGAACTACATCAGCCTGCGGCGGCTGAAAGGAGCCATGGAGCGGGCCAGCGCCATTTTCACGACGGCGCAGCAGATCGATCAGTTGAAGGACATCGCCCGCTGGTCGAAGGTCACGACCGACGGCAGCCGCGCGACGCTCGACTTCAAGGCGCTCCCCGACGTCTGGGACGAGGTCCAGAGCGACCACGGCAACTGCCTGGGGCGAAAGTGCCCGACCTACAACGACTGCTACTATTTTCAGGCGCGTCGGCGAGCCGCAAACGCCGATTTGCTGATCGTCAACCACGCGCTGTTCTTCTCCGACCTGGCCCTCCGCCGCGAGGGAGTCAGCATTCTGCCCGATTATGACGTCGTGGTGTTTGACGAAGCGCACACCGTTGAGCAGGTGGCCGCCGATCACCTGGGTCTGAAAATCACCAGCGGCCAGATCGAATACCTGTTCGGCAAGCTCTACAACGAGCGGACGCAGCGCGGCCTGCTGAAGCATCACAATCACGTCGAAGGGCAAAAGCTGGTCAGCGACCTGCGGCACGTCGCGCAGGAGCTGTTCGAGGCCGTGCGCCATTGGCGCGAAACGAAAAGCCCTCCCAACGGCCGGCTTCAGACCCCGCCGCAGATCGACGTCGATCTCTGCGAACCGCTGATGGGCCTGGCCCGGTCGATCACTGTCTTCGCGAAAGGGATCGAAAAAGAGGAAGACAAAATCGAGCTGACCGCCGCCTCCGATCGCTGCATTCTGCTCGCCACGTCGCTCGCTTCGTGGCTCAAGCAGAGCGTCAAAGATTCGGTCTACTGGATTGAGGTCACGGGCCGAAAACGAGAACGGGTCGAGCTGCTGTCGGCTCCAATCGAAGTCGGCCCGGTGCTCCGCGAGCAATTGTTCAACGAAGTCCCCACGGTGATTCTCACGAGCGCCACGCTGGCGGTCGGCGGCCAGAGCTTCGACTTCATCCGCAATCGGCTGGGGCTCGATCGCTCGCTCGAAAAGAAGCTGGGAAGCCCGTTCAACTTCCGCGAGAACGCGCGGTTGATTCTTCCCGCGACCATGCCCGACCCCAGCACCGCTCCCGCCGATTACGAAGCGGCCGTCTGCGAGCGCATCAAAAAGTACGTGGCGCAGACCGAGGGACGGGCCTTTGTCCTCTTCACGAGCTACAAGATGCTCGACAACTGCGCCCGCCGGCTGTCGAGCTGGTTCACGCAAAACCGCTACGCGCTCTACAGCCAGTCCGAAGGGGTTCCGCGGACAATGATGCTCGAACGCTTCCGCACCGACCCGCGCGGCGTGCTGTTCGGCGCCGACAGCTTCTGGCAGGGAGTCGACGTGCCGGGCGAGGCGTTGCAGAACGTGATCATCGCCAAGCTCCCGTTCAGCGTCCCCGATCACCCGCTGCTCGAAGCGCGGCTGGAGGCGATCCGAGCCCGCGGCGGCGTTCCCTTCATGGAGTACCAGGTTCCCGAGGCGATCATCAAACTGAAGCAGGGCTTCGGCCGCCTGATCCGCACGAAAACCGACACCGGCCAGGTCGTGATCCTCGACCCGCGCGTCCGCACGAAACGCTACGGCAAAATGTTCCTCGACAGCCTGCCGGAGTGCGAGGTTGTGATCGATCGGTGACATCCCGGCGTCCCGGGATTTGCGCATAGCTGGCTGTTGAAAAACGGGGACTGGCTCCGACACACACGGATGCTCCTCGCGATTTTGGCGTAGCGGTCGGTGCCTGTCCCCCTTTTTCAACACGCTGATAGGGCTTCGTCCGCGGTGCATCGCCGTGCGCGAACCGTCTGCCGAGCCTCGCGGTGCGAATCTGGAAATTCGTCTGGAAAGCGCAGAACAAAGTGAGGATTGAAAAGGGGGCTCGAAACCGAGCATTTGCCCCCTTCCGATGGGATCTGCGCCCGCGCGGCCGAAATTTGGGGCGTCGGCGGAAGTCATTGACACGAATGAACTTCGATCGGACAAATGCCCCAAACACTGCGTGAACGATGTTTTTCCGGACTCCAGTGTCCCGATTTGCGTCGGAAGATTCGACTGCAGATCGGGTTCCGTACGAATCGCCGGGTCGGTCCTGCTGATAATCATAGGGCTGATAATTTGGTCAGTTGAGTTATTTTTTGAACCGGAGTCAGGTGGATCGGTGACTGGGCGGATAACCGCAAACGCCAAAGAACTGTTTAGCCGCGAGGCGCAGCCGAGTGTGACGCAAGTCGGCGCGGCAGAGAACAGAGCGACAGAGCTGCGAAACGGCGGAGAGATCCTGTGTGATGGCATCCCCGGCGAACTGGCGAAGCGCGGCGAGCGGCGAGGATGCGACAATGCGTGAGACGCGAACATCCAACATCCAACTTCCAACATCCAACTTCCAACATCCAACATCCAACATCCAACATCCAACATCCAACATCCAACATCGAACATCGAACATCCAACATCCAACATCCAACATCCAACTTCCGCCATTCCGCACTCCGAATTCCGCACTCCCCACTTGGCTTCCCCCATCAATTTTCCCGACTCCGCGCACGGCCGCACAGACGAAGACGCCGCGTCTTTTCCAGAACCGTGCGCTTTGTGAAATAAAGTCGCATGCCGTTTGATCCTCCTTCAAGATCCCTGGTCCCTCATTCTCATTTCCACTCTCTAAACTGACCTCTCTGCGGCCCCGCCGCCGGTTGGCCGCGACGTCCCGCAGACGTCGGGGTCCCGGCACGCCGGGACAAGAGGCCGCGCCTTGTGCGTTTACGCTCGTGCCGACTCTCCGGGTGGAACTGGTCTGTCGACGAGAGTTCTCCGTCGCCGGCCTTTTCTGCAAGCTCCGTCAGCCGATCGGCCAGATCGGGATTCCTCTTTGCCATTCCGCGAGTCGGCGGGTTTGGTCGGATGGACCTCGCGGGCCGTGCCCGACGGCGAGGGCCGATTGCTTCCAACCCTTGTCCATGAAACAATAGGGGTGTCGTCCATCGACTCCTGCGGGGATTGCCATGCAAAGCTACGAAACATCCGCGACCGTGGAACGTGAGGGTCAAGTCCATTTGGCCGGCGTGCCGTTCGCGCCAGGGACCGAGGTCGAGGTCAGCATCAGCCCCAAACGCCGCCCGGCCGAGGAATTCATCACCGCCTGGCGGCAGGTGAGTGCCGAGGTGCGCGGCCGCCCCGGCATGCAAAACATCACCGATGAGGAGATCGGTGACGAAGTCGACCGCTACCGGGCCGGTCAATGAACATACTGATCGACACCAACGTCCTGCTGTCGGCCGCGCTGCGCGATCAACTGCCGGAACGCTTCGTGCTTTACGTGGCTGGTCGGGATGACCTGCGATGGCTCGTCACGCCTGAAATCCTGGCCGAGTGCACCGAGGTTCTGCGGCGGCCCAAGTTTGCCCTGGACGACGAGACGCTGAAGCGCTGGGGCGTTTCCCTGACGGAGAGGCCATGACCGCCCCCCTTTCATCGCCCGGTGAATGGCCCCCCGACGGGCAGATGCTGATCTATCGCGACGGCTCGACGCAGTTGCAGGTGCGGCTCGACGGGCAGACCGTCTGGCTTTCGCAGCGGCTGATCGCGGACCTGTTCCAGGTCACAGTCCCGAACGTAAGTCAGCATCTGAAAGCTATTTACGAAGAGGGCGAACTGCAGGCCGAGGCAACTGTTAAGCAATACTTAATAGTTCAAACCGAGGGAAGCCGACAGGTGTCTCGCCTCGTCGACCACTACAACCTCGACGCCATCATCGCTGTCGGCTACCGCGTACGCTCGCCGCGCGGGACGCAATTCCGCCAATGGGCGACGGCTCGCCTCGCCGAGCTGCTGGCCAAGGGCTTTACGCTCGACGACGAACGAATCAAGGCTGGCCGCACTCTGGGAGACGATTACTTCGACGAGCTGCTCGCTCGGATTCGCGACATCCGATCGAGCGAGCGGATGTTCTACCAGAAGATCACCGACATCTACGCGACGAGCATCGATTACGACCCCGATGTCGAACTGACGAAGACGTTCTTTCAAACGGTTCAGAACAAGATGCACTGGGCGGCGCACGGGCACACCGCCGCCGAGGTCGTCCGGCTGCGAGCCGACGCGACGAAACCGCAGATGGGGCTGACGAGTTGGAAGAACGCTCCGGTCGGCCCGATTCGGAAAGCGGACGTCGCGATCGCCAAGAATTATCTGCACGAAGAGGAGCTCAAGACGCTCAATTTGATCGTCTCGGCGTATCTCGACTTCGCCGAGCTGCAGGCAGGAAATCGCCGGCCAATGCACATGTCCGACTGGATCGGTAAGCTCGACGATTTTCTGACACTGTCGGAGCGCGAGGTGCTGCACGACGCCGGCCGGATCGCTCACAAGGCGGCGGAGCAGCACGCCCATGGCGAATTCGCGCGGTTTGATGCGGAACGCCGGCGCCTGGAAGCGACGCAGCCGACGAGCGATTTCGACACGGTGGTGGACGAGGTCAATCGCCTGACGAACAAGCGCCGCGCCTTGCCGAAGAAGGAGGCGGGGAAGAAACCGACGAAGAAGAAGCGGCCGCCTGCCGGCGAAGGTGATATGCCGAAGTGATTGACAGCCGTCTCGATAGCGGATTGGGATGGGAAAAGGGGGCGGAAAAACGATTCGCGTGCCAAACCCGGGGTGACCGCCACGTCCGTCAGACGTCGGGGTCGCGGCAGCGACAAGAGGCCGCGCCCTGTGCGTCCGATTGTCGACGCTTTTGAAACATCGATGACCGTGGATGTCAGTGTTGCAGCGCGCCGTAGCGAAAACACGCGTGCCGTCATGGATTTGCCTGGGGGAGTGTGACAGAATGCGATCTCCTTTCAGGAGGGCCAATCGACGATGGGCAAGCGCAAGAAGCCGGCCGCACCCCCGCAAGCCGAGAGCTATCAGCACTCCGAGCCGAAGGCACTGATGCGCCCCGAGGTCGGGACGCAGGCGCAGTTTCGCAAGAAGAAGCCGCCACAGCGCTATCGGTACGACAGCTCGCTCTCGCCGGCACTCGATTGGGATGGCCAAAACAGCGCTCGGGAGCAAGGGGAAGCGCTTGTCAAGCAGATTCTCGACGCCGAATCGCTGGAGCAGGCCAAGGAAGCGGCCGCCCGGCTGAAGGCCCTCTCGAAACCATTTCTCAACTGGGCGGGCAAGGCCGAGCGGTTGTCGTTCGACGTGCCGACGCTGCCGCTGTTTGTCCACGAGCGGCTGTCGACGCAGGCCATTCTGGAGACGCTCTCCGGGCATCGTCGCAGCCACGAGACGCAGTTGGCGCTCTTCGCCGACCCGCAGCATTCGATTACCGATCAGGTGCTCCGCGCCTACGAGCACCAGGACCAGTGGGTCAACCGGCTGATTCTCGGGGATTCGCTGGTCGTGATGAACTCGCTCCTGCGCTACGAGTCGCTGGGGGGGCAGGTGCAGATGATCTACATGGATCCGCCGTACGGCGTGAAGTTCGGCAGCAACTTCCAGCCGTTCGTGCGGAAGCGTGACGTCAAGCACGGCGATGACGACGACATGACGCGCGAGCCGGAGATGGTCCAGGCCTACCGCGACACATGGGAACTGGGGTTGCACTCGTATCTGACGTACTTACGCGACCGGCTTCTCGTCTGCCGCGATTTGCTCACGCCGAGCGGCAGCATTTTTGTGCAGATCAGCGACGAAAACCTGCACCACGTGCGGGAGGTAATGGATGAGGTATTTGGGGCGGAGAATTTTTCCGGCGTGATTAGCTTCTACAAGACCAGCTCCCAGAGCACTGACAAGATTCCTGCAATTGTCGACTTCTTGATCTGCTACGCGAAGGATCATACACGTCAGCGCATGAAACCAGTACTCCAACTAAAGGACTCGGGCGAAAGAGGGGCAAAGCAGTATACGCTAATTGCATCTCCTGATTTGTCGACAGTTCGGCGACAAAGCCAAAGCGAGATCGACGGGCGCGAGCCACTACCGAAAGGTTGGCGAATTTGTGCACTCGGACCACTCACCTCGCAGGGTTTTCAAAGGGATCGCAGCGGCCCGTATATCTTTGAGAACGAAGCATTTAATCCACCGCCGAATCGCCATTGGAGTTACGACCCAACGCCCGGCAATGAGATGGATCGGCTTGTGCGAATGAATCGAATTCGCAAGTCTGGGAATTCGATCCGTTCGATTTTGCTCGCTGAAGATAACCCAACAACGGAACTCGACAATGTTTGGCTTGATACTGGCACTGGAAGCTTTACTGATGAGCATTCGTACGTCGTGCAAACCAATCGCAAAGTCGTTGAGCGTTGCTTGCTGATGACAACGGCACCGGGCGACCTCGTTCTCGATCCGACGTGCGGGAGTGGGACGACGGCTTATGTAGCCGAACACTGGGGTCGACGTTGGATCAGTGCCGATACCAGCCGTGTCCCTCTCGCCTTAGCCCGTCAGCGGCTCCTCACGGCGACATTCCCTTGGTATACGCTCAAGGATACCGAGCGCGGTCCGGCGGGAGGCTTTGACTATAAACCGAAGCAGAACAAGAAAGGGGACGAAGTCGGCGGGATCGTCCCGCACGTGACGCTCAAGTCGATCGCGAACAATGAACCGCCGCAGGAGGAGGTGCTTGTCGACCGGCCGGAAGCGGACGCGGGCGTGACGCGCGTCACCGGTCCGTTCTGGGTCGAGGCGACGATTCCGGCGGCGATGGATTGGGAGGAAGAGAGAGGGGGAGACGGAGAGACGGGGAGACAGGGAGAAAGGGCGAGCGGGGGGCGTGAGCCCCCTGAAGCACTGGCGACCAATACACTCCCACCCACAACACTCGACGACACCCCCAGCCGATTCGTCGAACGCATGCTCGAAGCGCTCCGCCGCAGTCCGGTGTTGCAGGTCGGGGGTGGCAAGACGGTGACGCTCAAGCAGGTTCGTCCGCCGGCGCGGTCGTTGTCGCTCTCGGCGGAGGCGATCGTCTCCCTCCCCGTTCGCGGGGAGGGCCGGGGTGGGGGCCGGGGTGGGCGGGGTGAAGCTCAGACGCCCCCCCTCGATCCCCCCGTGAACGGGGGGAGGGACGGGGCGCCGGTCGCCTTCGTCTTCGGTCCCGAGAACGGGGCGGTGAGCGAGAAGCTCGTTTACGAAGCGGCGAAGGAAGCGCACGCCAAGAACTACACGCATTTGTATGTGGTCGGCTTCCTGATCCAGCCGAATGCGCGCGAGTTGGTCGAGAAGTGCGAGGGGGTGATGGGGATTCCGGCGACGTACGTACAGGCGACCCCCGACCTGCTGATGGGGGATTTGCTGAAAAACATGCGGTCGAGCCAGATTTTCAGCGTCTGCGGCCTGCCGGACGTCAAGCTGCATAAACAAAAGGGAGGCCAGTTGCAAGTCGAACTATTGGGGCTGGACGTATTCGACCCGGTGACAATGGAACCGGAGCACCGCGCGGGGAACGACGTCCCCGCCTGGCTGCTCGACACCGATTACAACGGCCTCTGCTTCCACGTTTCGCAAGCGTTCTTCCCCCGCACGAGTGCGTGGGATAACCTGAAGAAGGCCTTGAAGGGAACGCACGAAGAGAGTGTCTGGGACCACCTGTCGGGCACGACGAGCGCTCCCTTCGAGCCGGGCGAGCATGGCCAGATCGCGGTGAAGGTGATCGATGACCGGGGGAATGAGTTGCTGGTGGTGAAGACGGTCAAGGGAGGGACAAAGTGAGCACGCTTTGGATTTCGCGGTTGGAACTCGAAAACTGGATGAACTTCACGAAAGTGGAGCTCGACCTGGCACGGCGGATGTTCATTGTTGGACCAAATGCCAGCGGTAAGTCGAACTTGCTGAATTCGTTTCGCTTCCTGCACGACCTGGTGACCGAAGGGGGTGGGATTGCACGGGCCGTCGAAGTGCGCGGTTCAATGAAAAAAATGCGGTCGCTGTATGCAAGGCAGAACTCGACGGTGCGCGTGTGCGTCACCGTGAGCACAGCGGACGGCGATGGTTGGAAATACGATCTGGGATTCACGCACAAGGGGCCGAAGGAGCAGGTTCCTCTGGTACAGTGGGAAAAAGTGGAACGAATCCGATCGAACGGGACGACTTTTGAGCTACTGAGCCGTCCCTCGAAAGAGGATCAGCGGGATCCGGAACGTCTCTCGCAGACCGCATTGCAGCAGGTGACGGCGAATCAGGAATTCCGCGAGCTCGCCGAGTTCTTTCGTAGTATCAGCTACCTCCATGCCGTTCCCCACCTGATTCGCGAGGGGCAGGCGGCGCCTTCATTTACGATCGGTCAGGATCCGTACGGTCGCGATCTCCTACAGCGGATTCGTGAGACGCAGCCACGAACAAAGCGGGCTCGATTGCAGCGCATCGAGAAGGTCCTAAAGCATGTGACCCCGCAGCTTCAGGAATTGTCGCAAATCGAGGATCCGCAGGGGCGACCGCACTTGCAGGCGCGCTTTCAGCATTGGCGGCCGCAAGGGGCGTACCAGTTAGAGACCCAATTCTCCGATGGCACACTCCGTTTGATCGGTCTGCTCTGGGCGCTTCAGGAATCGGGGGGGCCCCTTCTGCTGGAGGAACCCGAGCTCTCGCTCCATTCGGCCATCGTGTCGAAGCTGGGTCCGTTCATCTACCGGGCGCAACGCGCCGGCAACGGCCGGCAAGTGCTGCTTTCAACCCATAGCGTGGATTTGCTGACGGACGAGGGGATTTCGGCGGACGAAATCGTCCTCATCCAAACCACTCCGAACGGGTCACAGGCTGTGCTCGGGGCACGTCAACGAGACGTCCGCCGATTGATGGACTCCGGGATTCCGGCGAGCGAGGCGGTTGTACCCCAAACCCGAATGAACCAATTGAAGCTCTTCGACACGCTGGCACCATGACCCGAAACGTCGTCCTGGCTGTTGTCGAGGGGAATCTCGAAGTGCCAGCAACCGAGAAACTTCTCGGCACGCTGGGATACATGGGGGCGAACTGCACGATCGTCAACAAGCGCGGACGTGAGAGCTTCTGGGAAAGCGTCGGAAAATACAATCAAGCCGCCTCACAGCTCGGACCAGTCTTTGCGCTGGCCGACCTGGAGAGGGAACCATGCCCCAGCGGCCTGATCGGCGAACACCTTCGTGGCCCGCAGCACGTGGACTACGTGCTGCGGATCGCGGAACGAATGCTCGAGAGCTGGTTGCTGGCCGACCGGGAGTCGCTGGCGAAGTATCTTCGCGTGAGCGCGGACGTCGTTCCCAACAATCCTGACGTCGAGTCCAATCCGAAACAGACACTGGTCAATCTGGCTCGGAAGTCGAAGTCCCGTGACATTCGAGAAGAAATGACACCGGAACCGGGAACTCCGGGAATTGTTGGTAAGAACTACACGGGACGCCTGACGGAGTTCCTTCGGGAATATTGGAGGCCACTTGTGGCCCAGAAAAACAGCGAGAGTCTCCGCCGTGCAATTGCGGCCCTCCGGGCACGGTGCGAACCATGACCCAGTACGAAGTTCCCGAACCAATTCTCAACACGCCGTTCGACGAGCCGGCGCGGCACTGGTACATTGCCGAGGGGGAGCCGCCGGTGCTGCGCGAGGGGCGTCGGCCGGCGATGTACTACTAT
>JAGVKR010000768.1 GCA_020050375.1 Planctomycetales bacterium | reverse complement strand
CGAACTCGACGAACTGCTGATCGTTGGCCAATGTCAGAGATTGGAGCGGTGTGTTCGAGCGGCTGCGGCGCGTGCAGGCAACATTGGCGTCCGGGAAATCGAACACCGTCATCGCCGGATAAGGGCTCGACCGCCACAAATAGGTGTACATCCCGCGGCGATAGCGATCCGCTCCGACCGCCGTGTTCCAGGCCTTCTTATCCTGCGTGAATTCGAAGACTCCATCCGGCTGCGGGGGATTGACGCTCGGACCGCCGATCGTGCGGTTGAGCAACCCGCTCGCGGCGAGCGCCACGTCGCGGACAATCTCGGCGTCGATCCGCAGGCGCGACTGCCGGCCGTAAAGCTTGTTCGCCGGGTCGGCCTCGGCGAGATCGCTTCGAAACTTAGATGCCTGACGGTACGTCGCCGAGGTGACAATCAGCGTGTGCAGCCGCTTGAGGCTCCACGCGGCATCTTTCGCGCCATTCTCGGACGTTGGGGTTGCGGCCGGCAGAATTCCAATGTCGGAGGCGTTGCTTGTGGCGGACGCGCCCCCCCCTGGCCCCCCCTTGCTAAGGGGGGGAAAGAAGGTCGGCGATACGAATTCAGCGGCCAGCCAGTCGAGCAGGTCGGGATGGCTTGGCGGCGATCCCTGCAAGCCGAAGTCGTTCTCCGTTTCGACGATCCCCCGACCGAAATACTTCTGCCATACCCGATTGACGGTGACCCGCGGCGTGAGCGGATTCTGCGGGCTGACCAGCCAGCGCGCGAGATCGAGCCGCGTCGGGCTCTTAACCGCGTCGGACAACCCCGGCAGAACGGCGGGAACCGCCGGCTCGACTTTCGCCCCGTGACGCAGGAAATCGCCGCGAATATGAATGTGCGATTCGCGCGGTTGGGGGCGTTCCTGCATGACCATCGTCGTCGTGAACTGCGGCTCGCCCGATCTCAGGGTGGCAATCTGGTCCAGCACCGGAAATTTTTTCCGGGCCACTTCCTGCTTCTGATAGTAGTTTCTGAGGTCCTTCTTGTTCTGGTCGTTGCGCATTTCGAGCGACATGTTAACGGCGTTCAGAACTTCCATGGGAAGCTTCGGCTTTTCCTCCTCGGTCAGCCCCTTCTCCCACGCCGTAAGACTCTCTTCGAACGCGGCGTTCTGTTCCGTAAACTGTTTTTCGAGCTCGGCAATCTGTCCGCGCAACTCATCACGCTTTTGCACGAGTCCCTGCTTGAGTTGCTCTTCCGTCGGAACGTCGAGTTTCGGCTCGTCGGCGTTGTTGAGGAACGCAAACAACTGATAGTACTCGCGCTGTGAGATCGGGTCGTATTTGTGCTCGTGACACTGGGCACAACCGACCGTCAACCCGAGAAACACGATGCCGGTCGTGTTCACGCGGTCCACGACCGACTCGACACGAAACTGCTCGGGGTCGGTTCCCCCTTCCTCGTTGAAGAGGGTGTTTCGGTGAAAGCCGGTGGCGATCCGCTGCTCGATCGTCGCCTCAGGGAGGATGTCTCCGGCGAACTGCTCGATCGTAAACTGATCGAATGGCAGGTCGTGATTGATGGCGTCGATCACCCAGTCACGATACTTCCAGATGCTCCGACCCGAGTCGCGGGTAAAGCCGTTCGAGTCGGCATACCGCGCCAGATCGAGCCAATGGCGTCCCCACCGCTCGCCGTACTGGGGCGACGACAAAAGCCGCTCGACCAGCCGTTCGTAGGCGTTCGGTCGCGAGTCGGCAAGAAAGGCGTCGATCTCTTCGACCGACGGCAAGAGGCCCACGAGATCGAGGCTCAAACGGCGGATGAGCGTCACGCGATCGGCTTCGGGAGAGGGCTGCAATCCCTCGCGCTCCAGACGTGCGAGCACGAACGCATCGATCGGATTGCGGACCCAGCCCGGATTCTTCACGGGCGGCTGCTCGCGACGGACGACCGGCTGAAAGGACCAATGCTCCGAACGCTTCTTCGCCGCATCGCCCGAGACCTCTTTTTCAGGAACCTTGGCTCCCTGATCGATCCAGGCTTTGAACAGCGCCACTTCATCGGCCGTCGGTTGCGGCTTGCCCTTGGGGGGCATCGCGGCCAACCCTTCGGTCCCGGTCAAGACATGGATCAGCAGGCTTTCTCCCGCTTTGCCGGGGGTGACCGCGACGCCGCTGTCTCCCCCTTGCAGGGCCGCCGCCGCCGTATCGAGCCGCAACCCCGACTTTTGCTTCTCGGCCCCGTGACACGAGATGCAATATTTCGTCAGGAGCGGCTTGATCTGTTGTTCGTAGTCGACCGCGGCCGGCGATTCCTCTGCGGCCACTGCGACGTCGCGCGAACCCGACCCCGCAAATCCGACCAAAACGGCTCCAAATAGAGCGACCAGCACAGACCGTCTCATGCGCGTACAAGCCCCCTTGGCGGGTGACAGATCCGCATCCCATAACCGTTCATTGATTTTATCGACTCACCCTACCGTAGACTACTTCGATTGGGGCAATCTTTGGGGGATGCGGACCCGCCGGTTTCTACCGGCGGGCTTGAGGCGAGGTTCCGGGCGGAGAAATCGTCTTTACCAGTCTTGGGCAATCTGGCAGAATTCCGCGGCTTGGGAGCCTTTCCAGACGGCCTGCACGCAAGGATGCGAATTTCATGCGGCGATTGATCACACTTATAGTCGCAGCGGCGATTGGCGGTGGAACCGTCTTTACCGCCTTTCAGTTCCACGTCGTGCGGACCGACCAGCGAGTGCTGTTTGTTCGGAAACCGCAAGCCGATTGGCACGATGCCTACGTCGACGTTCGGGGTTGGACGTTTCGCGAATGGGGCGAGCACCCCACCCTCTCGCGCAATCTGCTCGCTTCGGGCCATAGCGACGTCGTCCGCCGCTCCGCAACCGACGATTTGTTCCGCGGCTTGTTCGATAACCGATGAGCGGCACCGCCCTGCGTCTTCCCGTCAGCTCTCCATTGCCGCAGTCCGCGACTCCGGGTGCGCACTGGAACGCGCTGCGCATCGGCGCCGTCGAGTGGACGATCGCTCACGACTGTGCCGGCGACTTGCTCGATGCCAACGGATTGCGCTGGGACGAATGGAAACCGAACGACGCTCTGGAAGTCATCAAGACCGGCCCACACCGGACCGTTTACAGACTCCAACTCGCGTCGGGCGACTATTACCTGAAGCACTTTCGGATGGCCGACTGGCAGGCGTGGCTCCGAAATACCGTTCGAACCTCGCCGGCCGAGCGCGAGCTGCAAGCCGTCCTGCGGGTCGCGGCACTGAGACTGCCGACATTCGAACCGGTCGCCCTGGGAGTCTGCCGGCGATACACCGTCACCGGCGACACGTATCTCATCAGTCGCGCCATTCCGGACGCGATTCCACTCGATCATTACCTGCTGACTGAATTCGCGAGCGGAAACTCTTCCGAACGGGCTGAGCTCCGGCATCAACTGGCTCGCGAACTGGGGCGACTTGCGGCGCGACTCCACGCGGCGGGAATCGAGCATGTCGATCTCCACGCCGGAAATCTGCTGATCCGGCCTGACGCCGCCGTTGGGTCGCCACTCCTGTCGCTGATCGATCTGCATGCCGTCCGGTTCCATGCGTCTTTGTCGCAGAGTCGCCGCGATTGCAATCTCGCCGCGCTCCATCAATTTTTCGCCGGTCGCTCGACCCGCGCCGACCGGCATCGCTTCTGGCAGGCGTATGAAGCCGAGTTGCAATCGACGACACCTGCCATTTTAACCCGAAGCGTTAGCGGGGGAACGCGTGCGAATCGTTCAAGCACTCCCTCGCTAACGCTTCGGGTTGGGATTTCGGCCGATCGAAAGGGGAACTGCGCTCGCCTCGAGCGACTGCTCGATCAAGCCGCGCACGCCGGCTGGCGACGGGCCGATCGGGCGTGGCGACGCGG
>JAGVKR010000157.1 GCA_020050375.1 Planctomycetales bacterium | reverse complement strand
TCCCGCCGTCAGTCGAGAGGGCCCAGATCGGCTCGTTCTGTTTCAAACCTTGTGTGTCGTTGCTCCAGAGTGGCTCTCCGGGCCGGTCGATCGGCGTCCGCGTTCCATAGAGGAAAACACGTCCCCGCGGATCACAACTGAGAGACACAAAGAGCGACCACTTTCCGATCAGCATCGTCCAGACCGGTCCCGGCGATTCCCAGGATTGGCCACCGTCGTTCGAGCGGGCGACAAACGGGACAAAGTCGTTGATCCCAACGGCCGATTGGCGCATGTAGCTGCACAGCAATGTGCCGTCGGGTAGAGCGGCGATGCGCGGACCAATCGCGACGCTCCCCGTCATCGCCGGCGGATTGCCACTGGCCACCCAGCCTTCCGCCACTGTCTCGAATCGCATGATCTCTCCCGGGCAGTTGAACGAATCAGCATTCGCGAAGAGACACGTCATTGAGTGAGGGGGCCTCACATCGAAACGGCTGCTTGTCGATCGCAACAAATGTCATTAACACGGACAAATGGCGATTACAAGGAGGCTGGGATGGATGCGAAGATGGACTGTTTGGGCGATGATTATTCTTGACACGACTCAGATCTGCAGGGATCGGCCTCAGTGCCGATCCGCGAGCGTCTCGGGACAATCTATCTGTAGAGCAACGCGCACTCTGACTCGCGGAACGCCACCGAGGGCGTTCCCTTCTACAGAACGAAACGCCGGGCGCCGGTCACGGGGCCACGCTTGCCTATTGTGCCGACCGACCGCCGATTCGGATCGATTCATCGGACTGCCTTTGTCGCGGCCGATGGATTTGCCGCTTTGACCCCGGCACCCGCCAGTCTTCTCTGGCCTGCCGTGTCGTGCGCCTGCCTGCCGCGCTTCGGTTCGGATGGCCTTGCATCCTCGCCGCATTCCGGCTCAACTGCCACGGAAGCGATCGCTGTGTTTCGTAACGGACGGTGCAGGAAGCAAAGACGCGATACGCCGCATGCGCCTTCGTCCGACATGCCGTGCGAGAAAGGCTGCCGATGTCCGAGCCGAGTGAGGCGCCTGGCGAACTTCCGCTACCCGGTGACGATTGTCCGTTGCCGGTTACGCGACAGAATCGAAACATTGCATGCTTCGCGATCTTCTGGGCGTTTTTCTATCTCGCGGCTCCGGTTTCCTACATCGGCCTGACGCACGCCAATCTGCTGAAGGACCTCGGCAACAATGACACCTTCTGCAATCGTCCGTCGGCCGTCTATTCGTGGATGGCCGTCGTCCCGGTGCTGACGGCGTGGTTTCTTCCGCAACCGCGATATCTGAAGCCGCTGGCCCTGTCGGCGATCGGGGGGATGGCCACGATCACGGCGGCGGTGGCCGTAACGCTTGCAAGCGGCGCTTCTTCCACCGCGGCGAGTCGAATGGTCGTCGCGCATGCCGCGGTCTTTGGCGCGTCGTCCGGCATTCTGCTTACGGCGCTGTGGGATATGCTGCGAAGAGGAGTTTCGACGTCGCGTCGCGGCAAGGCGCTGGGGGCCGCGTTTGGAATCGGCCCGCTCTTCGCCTGCGTCGGCGCGCTGTTGCAGGACGCGCTGTTCGACGGCCGCCTGCTCGGCGGGCATTCGTTCGGACTCGCGTTTCCTTCCAATTATATGGCGATGTTCGCCGCGGTCGCGCCGCTCCTGGTCGGGCTGGGGATCATGATCGCTTCGTTCACGTTGCCGGCGGTGGGATGTTCGCAGCTTTCTGCGCCGGCAGTCGGTCAGGAATCGCCGCTCAGCGAGCTCACATCAGGATTGCGGCAATTCGTTCGCAATCGCTCGGTGCTGTTCGCGGTGGTAATCTATGTCATTGTCTACTCGGGCGGGAATGCGATTTTCTCGAATGTCTCCCTGCACGCCAAGGAGATTCTCGGGCAGCAGACGGACACGCTCGGCGTGCAAACCTTTTTGAGATTTGGCTTCAAGGCGGCGGCGGGGGCCGGTCTGGGATGGCTGCTGGCGACCGCCAGCCCGCGGGCGACGCTGATCACCACGACGTCGATCCTGCTGGTAGGAATGGGGTGGGCCCTCGGCAGCAGCGGCACCTGGTTTCTGCTGACCTTCGGCATCATGGGCGCCGGGGAGCTGTTCGGGGCCTATTTCCCGAACTACGTCACGACCGCGTCCGAAAAGCCGTTCGTTCGACTCAACATGGCCTACTTGAGCCTGCTGAGCGTTTTGGTCGGATTCTCGTCACATGCCTTTGGCGAGATTTCCGATCATTTCGGGCGGAAGACCAGCTTCGCCGTCGCTGCGGGAATGCTCGTTGTGGCCCTGTTCCTGATCGGGAGGCTGCTTCCCTCCGATCCCACGCCCCGCGAGGGGTCGCCGGCCAACGCCAACGCTGGCTGATGGCGGTGTCGGATGAGTTGCCGAAGATACCCGGTGCGCTGTAGTCTGGAGCGCATGGATCGGCTCGGTCTCATCGACGCTTATTTCGAGAATGAGGAGCGGAATCGTGGCGAAATTCAACGGAGACGATGTGAAAGTGGCCGGACGGACGGTCGCCGTCCGCTTCACCTCACGGGCCGACGTCGTCGAGTGCCGTCTGCTCGAGCGTGCGTCGGGGCCGCGTCCGCTGGGGCATGTGATCGGTTTCGGCAAAGGACCCGACCGCACGGCGGCACTCGCCGCGGCGACTGCCGATTGCCAGACGCGCGGTTCGTCGTGAAAATGGCGAATGGAGATCGGCTCTCCGGCCATTGATGACGCATTCGAGGAACCAAGTGCCTTGATGGCCGGCAGCGGTGGAGAAAAAATCGAGACGATTCCGCTCCACACTTTGTTTGGGGCGGATGGCGCCGATTTCAACTCGGAGTCGGGCATTGATCCGCGCGAGCTCATTCGCGGCGCCGACGTCATCATGGGGGTCGACGTGATGAGCCGTCGGAGGTTCATCGTCTACGGTCGAGAGTTCCTCGAAGCGGCAACCCGTGCCGAGACTCCGCCGCTCGCGGGGATCATCGACATCGAGCTCGACGAAGGCCCTGAAACGGATGACCTCGAACGGCTCCTCGGGCTGGTCGAGGGGATCAAGGGAAAGCACGACTACGTCGGCTTCGAAGCCTGGAAGAAGCGGCGAAAAACCTGATGACTCCCGATGCCGGCCGACATTTTCATGGAAAGAGACTCGCGAAAAAAAACGACGCCCGTGGAAGGCAGGGTTTGCCTCCACACGGGCGCGTGTCCTCTGGGGGTCTAATCCGAAGGACAGACATTTATGGTCATGGGCGGGTCGCTTGTGCAAGCGAATTGGCCCGTTGCGGCCGGATCGGCGGGGAGCCCCCGAGGCTTCTGGCGGCGGCGGAAATCACGATTACGCGGCAACCGCCAGCAGGAGGGCGACGACGAACAGCGTTTCATTTGTTGCACGTCTTGCGTGCGCGCTCCGGGTACGAAGACGGCGTTCGCTCATCTTGAGTATTTTCAAAGAGCTTGTGTATCAACCAGTTCGGGTCGAAGTTGGACGTCGTGCATCACCCGCTCTTTCGAACGGGCGACGATTCGACACGCCTGAAACGGAATCCGGGGGTTTATCCAGTGGTCGCTACTGGACTCGAAGAATTGCGCCGCTGCGAGGGAAAAAGCGCAAGTTGTGGAGAAGCGCGCTGCAGAATGCGCAGCAGTTGCTTCAAGTAGTGACGCCTTGCTGGACGTTACGGCTGATTGCGACTTGATGCGAGTCGTCGAAGCCTGGCCGAGACTCTCCGGGATCATCAAGGGCGAGATTCTCAACCTCATCGACGATCCGAATGAGCCGCTTCCCCTGACTGAAGGCCGAGTGCCGAAGGGGGAGAAATGACGTCGGCACCGCGGATGTTCGCTCACTTCAATCGCCATGATCTTGCCGCCCAGCGTCCGCTCTCCGGCAACCAGCGCGCCCGAGACGGCCCTCGACCGACTCTGATTCGTCAGTGAGGCGTATACGCAGCCTGGCGATGGTCACCTCTTAGTAATTTTCTCGGTGGCTGGCTTCCTGAATCAGGCAACCGATCGACAGATGACGAAAAAAACTTTTTTCGTCCCGCAATTTTTTCACCGCACAAAAAAACTTTTTTCTCAAACAGGGAAGGAACGCACACGATGTCTTTCAAAATGCCAACTACCATGCCGCCGGCGGACCGGTGGTTCACTGTCGAGCTCGAATCACGCGGAGCAATCGAGATCCGCCTCAAGCGACCGACCTTCGAAGATTTGATGCACGACGCGGAAATGAACCACGGCTATGTGGCAATGCGCGTCAAAGCGCTGGTTCTCGATTGGCGGGGAGTGAATAGCGATCAGGATCCCCCGCAGCCGGTCCCATACTCGTGGGACATGTTCAAGGCGGTGAGTCAGTTGCACCCGAAGCTCTTCCGGGACGTCGCGGTCGAGGCGTCAAAGGCCTTTCTTGGCCTGGACGAGGGCAACGAAAAAAACTCCGATACGCCGCCCGTCGCGTCTTCGACGGTCGCGGCGAACGTCCCGGAGACGAACAACACCAACGGCTGATCGATCTGTACTGCCGGCTTCGGGCGTTTGGAGCCCTGGCCGAGTCCACTGGCCTTTCCGTGGCTGACGTCGCGGACTGGCCGGCGGATTTCGTTGAAAGCCTGATCGTGATCGACCGGGCGTTTCGCTCGGCGGTCGACGATCAGGCCGAACGGTCCACTCAAAGCGGGAGCTAGAACGATGCCCATTCAGATTCCGATGTTCCTGGTCAACCAGACCGGTCCCGAGTGGGATAAGTTCGTCATCCAGGCCAAAAAGGCTGGCGCAGAGGTCAACGATATTGGCCAGATTGCCAATGAGGTGTTCGATAATCTGGTCAAGCGGAAGATCAATGAATCCCGTGTGGCCGTCGACAAACTCGCCGACTCGTTTGCGAAATCCGAAACCAGCTTGCGAGGGATGGTGAAGACGGCCAACGCCCTCAACATCACCCCCCGTGGTTTCGAGATGACCGCGTACCGGCTGTCCGGGCTGGTTGAAGGATTGGGGGCGGCTGCTGTCCCGCTCGGCACGGTGGCTGTCGCCGTCGGCAGTATCACTGCTGCAATCGGCGAACTCGCAAGCCGTGGCGATCCGTCCATGCAACAGATGAACGAATCGACCAGAGAGCTGAGTCGCTCCTGGCACGACTTCCTGTACGAGATCGGCAAGACGGGAACCGTACAGACTGTCATTGGGGGTATTGCAGCCTCTCTCAGCGGAATGGCGATGGCCACGAAGACCGCCAGTGACGCATTCTCGGTCGGCGTCCCATTGGTGAAAGAGTATTTCTACACCCTCACCAATCAGATGGTGGAAGCGGATGCGGCTCGACGCGAGATGTTTGCCGCGAGTTCCGCCGCGGACGCGAATCGCGATACGATGTTCAATCCAGAGGCGATGGCTGACAGTCGCCTCAAAGCCAGCGGCGCCCTCGGAAAGATCGGCGACTCCGAACGATCGAGATTACGGAATGACGAGTTCTCGAAGCTCACCGACAAAGGGGAAATCGAAGCGAGGATCGCGAAGTCGCAGGAGTTCCTGTCGAAAGCATCCATGTTTGGCGTTGGCGGTCGCCCAGATGCCGTCGCCAAAGGGATCAAAGAAGCTGAAGAGACTGTGCGCGCCGGCCGGGAAAGAATGCTGGCGATCGACAAGGAACACGCGAATCTGTCGGAGCGTCTCGGGAAGTTCGAGGAAGATCGGGCAAGGCTCGCGAAAGATCCGACTCCGTTCCGAATGGCAGAAGACGTCACAAAGGAAATCGAAGATCAGCAGAAGATTCTGGGGGACGTGAACCGCAAACTCGAAGAGCGCAAGGCATCCGAAGAGAAGATCAAGTACCTTGTGAAGGAAGAGACGGACCTCAAACGAGAACAGGCCCAGCGGGAGCGTGAAGCCACGGAGTTCAAGGAACACCAACTCGAGGTCCAGCGAGAGATCAACCGCGAGATCGCCCGTGATGTTGAATTGCGACGACAAGCTGCCCAGGCCGAGCGGGCCCGGATCGAGATTCGTGAAGCGGATAAGTTCAAGGGCCAAATCGAAGGACAACTTGGCGGACAAGATGGAATGAAGGCTGCGTTGCAGAATCTCGACCCCCGCAAGGTCCGTGAGCAAATCGCGGCCGGACGTGACAAGACTGTTGTCGAGAACATGACGCTGCGCCAGCAAAAGGAACGGGATGCTTTCCAGGGGACTGACGCCCAGCGTGAAGGGTTGGAGCGACGACAGCGTCAGGAGATGACACGCGAGCGACAGCGTGGCCGAGCAGGTGCATTTCGGGATTTCAACAAAGGCAACGTCGGCCAGGGGGAGATGCTCGAAGGTCAGTCGGAAGTCATGGGAAAAATGATCAAGGATGCGGCTGGCAAAAATAAAATCAGCGCGAAGATGGCTGATGTCATTCAGAATCTGAACGAAGCCACAAAGGCGAATATCGAGTCAAACCGGCAGCTTGAGGCCGAGCTGTCCAAGTTGGATGCCATGACGAATGCGACAGCGAATGCGGCAAAAATGCAGGCGATCAAACAGAAGGGGCTTGTGAACTGACCAGATGACTGACTATTTCGGAAGGGCGTCGGAAACTGCCTACCGTGTCCCGCCTGGCGTCTTGAGCTTCGCGAAGTTCGGGAGCGGTTTAGGTTTTCGTGGTGACGGCGCCGAGTCGTCGAGTTCATCCAGACTGCCGATCGACTCCCGGTCGGGCAGAGTGACATGCGGCTCGGTCTTCATGCTGGTGTTCGCTTCGATGTCCCGGAAAACGCAAAGAAAGTCGGCCCCGGCCATCGACAACTTGTACAGGATGTAGCCGACGCAGAGGCCGAACGGGATGGTGAAGGCAGACGCGAGCGAGACGGCAAGCGGATCACCCTGGCCAGTGGCAGCGGCGATGATGATTGGAGAGATTCCCGCTACGGCACACAGTGCGAGCTGCAACCCTGCCACGGTTCGGGCTGAGTCGATGTACCAGCTCAGATGGGGATACTTGTCGCGTTTCATGGTGGCCCTTTCGTGATTGTGGAGATTTCGTCAGGCGAGGGTCAGACAGAGACGGGCATTCTGGTCACAGCTCGCAGTGAATTGCCAGTGGAAACCAGACCGGGCGTAGTACAGAATCCTGTACGAACCCCCGCAATGTTGGGTACGATTACCTTTCAGGCTAACGGAAAAGGCAAGGTGAAGGATCATGCTGAAGGCAAAGCGGACGATCGGAACCGGGCGAGCGAGCGGGAATGGCCCGCGGAACGGAAGGGGCGTCGTAACGGTGGGCAGGAAACGTGAAGGACAGCCGAAGGCGGTTCGGAATACGCCGGCCGGGAAGTTCGGTCAACGGCTTGAAGAACTGATGAGCAAATCCGGGTTTACGCCAAATGAATTCGCCGAGCGGATTGGAAAAACGCCGGACATGGTGCGGAAATATCTGAGAGGAGATAACACTCCGCATATCGACGACTGGCCGATGATTGCTCACGTACTCGGATTGAAAGACGCGAGCGACCTCCTACCCAAGCTTCCGGCGTAGCAGCGACTTACGCTTTTTTTGAACAAAATGATAATTTTAGTAACACTTCAGCCGTTTGAAGCGGTCCGAGAGGGAAGCGGCGGCAAGTGGCCAGTGGTCAGGTATTTTCGAATGGCGTGGATGGTGACTTCCAACGG
>JAGVKR010000809.1 GCA_020050375.1 Planctomycetales bacterium | reverse complement strand
TTACCGGTTGTCGGCTGACGGCCAATGGATCGACTGCGGCAGCCCGGATCCGTGCAACTCGGTCTCTGCCCTCGCCGTTTTCGGCGGAGAGCTTTATGCCGGAGTGTCGAAGTACCGCGTCGCCGGATCGTCGCTGCCGGAATCGGAGAATGCGAACCTGGGGGGGAAGGTGTATCGGTATCTCGGCGATGGTCAGTGGGCCGATTACGGCCAATTGAAGGATGTCGAGGCGATTGGGGGATTGTGCGTTTTCCGGGGGAATCTGTATGCCTCGTCTCTGTACAAGCCGGCGGGATTCTTCCGCTATGCCGGCGAGAGGAAGTGGGAGGCGCTTGATGTTCCCGACGGCAAGCGGGTCGAAGCGCTCGGAGTTTATAACGGGCAAATCTTCGCGTCGAGTTACGACGGCGGGCACGTCTATCGCTACGACGGCAAGGCATGGACTGATTGCGGCCAGGTCGGGAGCGCTGATGACAAGAACACGCAGACTTACTCGTTCGCCGTGCACCAGGGCAGGCTGCACGTCGGGACCTGGCCAAGCGGCAAGGTGTACCGCTACGAAAACGACGAACAATGGACCGATGTCGGGCGGCTCGGCCAGGAGCTCGAAGTCATGGGGATGCTCGTCCACAACGGCTCGCTGTTTGCCGGTTCGCTCCCGCTCGCCGAAGTCTACCGCTTCGACGGCAAACAAAGCTGGCAGCGGTTGGTGCAACTCGACCAGACGCCAAACGTCAAATACCGCCGCGCGTGGACGATGGCTGAATTTCAGGGACGCCTGTTCTGCGGCACGCTTCCTTCCGGAAAGGTGTGGTCCACTCAACAGGGTCGCTCGGCGACCTACGACGATGAGCTGCCTCTTGGCTGGCGGCACCTGACGGCGCTGCGGCACGGAAACCGTCTCAAGTTGTACGTCGACGGGCGGCTTGTCGCCACGTCAGCGACGTTCGAGCCGGCGGACTTCGACCTGACGAGCGACGCCCCCCTCAAAATCGGCTTCGGTCCGCACGATTTCTTTTGTGGAAAGTTGCGCGACGTGCGAATCTACGACCGCGCCTTGACCAATGCGGAAATTGCGCGGATCGCGGCTGAATGAGGCCAAAACGCGAAGAGGCAAGCCCCGCGAGAGTTGATCTCCTCGGGCTTGCCTCTTCGCGAATTCTTGTCGATTGTTGATCGCTACTTCGCGGCAGCAGCGGCTGCGGTCGCGGCTGGGGCGACGAAACCCGGAGCGGCGGTGAAAGTCAGCACCCCCTTGGCGTCGTCGGCGGTCCAGATGCGGACTTCGCCATCCCAGCTACCGGTGGCGAGCTTCTTCGTGGCCGGATTGAAGGCCACGCTGTAAATCCAGTCGTTGTGGCCGGCGAAGGCCCGCACGGCGGCGCCATCGGCCAGCTTGTGCTCGCGGGCCTGCTTGTCGGAGCTGCAACTGAAGATCCGGCCGTCGGCGGTGACGATCAGCCGATAGACTTCGCCGCCGAAGCCGGCGATCTCGCGAATCTGCTGGGCGTTGGCCGGATTCCAGACGCGGATCTTGTTGTCGCGTCCGGCGGTGAGGACTTGTGCTCCATCGGGGGAGAACGAGACACCATAGACAACTTCGTTGTGAGCCGGGAATGTGACCAGCGAATCGCCGGTCTTGGCGTCGAACAATTTCGACGTCTTATCGCGGCTGGCGGAAGCGAGCTTGGCGCCGTCTGGCGACCAGGCGATGTCCATCACCCAGTCGGCGTGGTCTTCGATGAGCAGCTCCTGTGCGCCGGTTTCAACATTGAAGACGCGAATCGTGCGGTCGGCACTGCACGCCGCCAGACGTTTTCCGTCAGGGCTGAACGCCACGCCGAACACCGAGTCGTTGGTAGTCATCACGTCGCGAACGAGCGCGCCGTCGGCCGGATTGAAGAGCTTGACTTCCCCCTGCTGCCCCGGCGTGCCGGCGGCGACCGCCAGCAGCGTCCCGGCTGGATTGAACTCGATGTCATAAGTCCGCTCGGCGACGTTGGAAATCCGTCGAGCCGGTTTTCCGTCGGCCGGGTCCCACAGAATGATTTCGTGATAGCCCGAGCTGGCGAGCAGGTTGCCATCCGGGCTCCAGGCCGCGGCCGTCACCGGAATCGGCACGCGGTAGGCTTCAGGGGGCGCGGGTTGCGGCAGTTTGGGGACGATCGTCACCAACTGCGCTTCGGCCTTGAGGCCGGCATCGAGCCGTGCGCCGTTCAGAATCCATTGCTTGATCTGGGCGATTTCCTCTTTGGTCAGCGGGTCGGCATCTTTGGGCATCGAGCCGTCTTCGAGCATCGCGATCAGGTTCGAGCCATCGGCATCCTTCGGGACGATCGTATCACCCTGCTCGCCCCCCTTCATGACGCCGAGATACGAATCCATGTTGTAGCGCCCCTTCGCGGTCTGTGCGTTGTGACACGCCAGGCAGCGTTTGGTGAAGACCGGAGCGACGTGCTTCGAGAACGACACGAACTTGCCGATCGAAGCCAGGGCCTCTTCCGACCCCTTGAGGGCGATGGTTGTTTCCTTATTGACGACGGCCAGGGCCTCGAGCGCCTTGTCGACTTCTCCCTTCGCGGCGGCGACCTGAGCCTCGGCTTGTTTCGATCCCTCCTGGGCCTTGGCAAGATTCGCCTTCAGCACCGGGATCGAATCCGTCGCTGCTTTTACGGCAGCGGCGGCAGCGGTCGCGACCTTTTGCGCGGCGGCGAGCTTGTC
>JAGVKR010000775.1 GCA_020050375.1 Planctomycetales bacterium | reverse complement strand
CGGTCGGCACCACCCAGACCCGCACGCCGGCGCTGCGCGCCGTCTCGATGTCCACTACCATGTCGCCGACATACAGCGCTGCGGCCGCGTCCAGTTGCAGCGCGGCCAGCCCGTGCCGCAACATGTCGGGAGCGGGCTTGGGACGCGGCACGTCTTCGGGACCGACGACGGCGGCGAAGAAGGACGCCAACCGGAAATGCCGTAGCAAGTCCAGGGTCAGAGCTTTGGGCTTGTTGCTGCAAATACCCAGCTGCAAACCGAACGCCTGCAACGCTTGCAAGGTCGAGAGCGTGTCCGGAAACAACCGGGTGCCATCGTGCATGACTTCCATCTGATGCCGTTTGTAGGCTTCGACATTTCCGGCGTTGTCGCCGACCGGCACCGTCTGCCGCAACAGGTAAGCAGGGCCGCGGCCGACGTTCCACCGCACCTCGTCTTCGGGCAACGGCGGCAGACCGTAACCGGCGCGGAGGTGATTGATGCTGGCCGCGATGCCGGGATAGGTGTTGGCCAGCGTGCCGTCGAAGTCGAAGAGGACGGCGCGGGGGTCGAACTTGGGTTCGAGCGGCGAGCGCAGGGGTTCGTTGTCGATGTTCATCGGCGTCCCTGTCGGACCTGACGCCATTTTGCCAAGATGAATGCACTGAATTCATCTTTCGGATTGGCCAAGTTGACCGTGACAATCCGGCATCCCGAAGGCGTCACAACAGGACTTTCGACGGTATTCGCGTTGAACGAAAAAACAGCGGTGAAATTGCCGTCGAGTTCCACATCCAACCGCTTTTGACTCGCGTTGGGACCGGGAACGCCATATTCCCCGCGATTTCGAGGCTGCGGTGAAGGCGTATCCTTGGTATCCATCGTCACGAAAATCGACAGGTAGCCGGCTTCCTTGATGGCTCGACTTGCAGGAATATCATCGGTTCGACGCTCCGCCAGGCTGGCTTTCACATGCAAGACGCCGAGTGGAACAGGGTCTTCCTTGATCCG
The DNA here is from genome assembly GCA_020050375.1 of Planctomycetales bacterium. Taxonomy (GTDB): domain Bacteria; phylum Planctomycetota; class Planctomycetia; order Planctomycetales; family Planctomycetaceae; genus SIAF01. Next base: position 2,589 of record JAGVKR010000775.1, on the reverse strand, counting down.
CCCCAGGATAAATTGGTCTGCTTTATCGGCGGGTACTTTCCCCGCGAGTCCCATGAGCTTGAGGAGAGGCGCGCGCTCCGCGTTGGATCGGAAGGAAGTGATACTGACACTCTCGGCCGCAAGAAACGCCCCATAATGCCGGTCGAGAATCTGTTCTAACGCCCAACCGCTGGTTCGTTTCCAGCTTTGCTGAAAATCCTTTCTGGCATTGGCAGCCGGATGGTTCAGCGGATCGACAAATGCACGGTAAATGATGTATCGCCAGATGTCGCTTGGATTCGTCGCGGGGTAGGCGTAAGCGATCTTCAAGAATGAATCGGCAATCGCTTGCGACATGAGGACTTGCTGATTTTCCTGACGGCCTGGGACCGGCAACTCGGCGCGGTGCAAACCATCGCGGAGGGCCAAGATCGCCTCGGCAACCGCAGCCCGTTTCATGCCCGGAAACAACACGGTCGCATCGTGTGTCCCACATGGAAATTGCACAGATAGCCCAGTGGCCGTTTCACGAAATTGGAGTTGCTCGCTATCGATGATCGAGCCGCTGCCGGCCGGATCAGTGGGTTGTGGGGAGAACGCTTCACTGGCGAAGAAATGGCGCGGCGAGACCTCCAGCGCGGACAGCAAGTCATTCAAGGTAGACAGGGTGATATTGCGTTTGCCCGATTCGATTTTGGAGAGAGTGGCTGCGTCGATGGTTGCCCGCGCGGCGAGTTCCTGTTGGGTAAGACCCTTGGCCTGACGAAGTTCGCCGATTCTGGCCCCGACGCGCGCTTTGAGGTTCATCTGCATTTCCTGGCGGTTTGGACACCAAGATCAGAGAACCCGCGTGCGGACGCCATGACATATACGTCAAGTAGGCATGGTCGTCGGTGAATTCTTATCCGCGTGCGTCGTTTTCCTCCTTGCAACTGGAAAGTACGGGGAAGGCCGCTTGCACGGTGCGCAATAGTTCGTTCGATTCCGCTGTCAAGCCAGGGTCGATCTCGAATCCCAGGTATGAACAGCCAAGGGCCCGCGCCGCGACCCCGGAGGTGCCGGAACCGGAATAGGGATCGAGGACGATCACCTGCGGGCCCAACATTCCGTAGGCCGTAATGCACTTCCGCGGCAAAGCGATGGGAAACCGGGAAAAATGTCGAACCCCATTGGGTGCTTCGTTGGGAAATTCCCAGACAGACTTCACGGGCGGAACCACCTGGAATGAATGATCCTCCGCCTTGGCGAACAGGTAAATCCCTTCATGCGAGCGGTGCGGCCGCCGGCACTTCCCTTCCGGCATGGGATTGAGCTTCTTCCAGATGACCTCGCCGCGGAAGAGAAACCCGCGGTCGCACAAGCCGATCACCAGACGATACGGCAGCGCCAACAAGTTGCCGTAGTGCAACCAGCCGGCTTGATGATCCACGAATGCCCGGCGTTTGTGCCGAGGTTTGACGTAGGCGGCATTGTGCGATTCCAGTCCCTGTTTGTCCGGACCGAGCGAACTGTATTTGTGGTCTTCAAAGCGCCAGTTGACCGGAGTGTTGTACGAGTCCCCCAGATTGATCCAGAGAAGTCCCGTGGGTTTCAACACGCGCCGCATTTCCGCGAAACGATCCAGCAGCGCTTGCAGATATTGTCGTGGATCATTTTCCACTCCCACGCCGGCGGAGTCTCGCTGTCCCCAATAGGGCGGACTGGTGACAATCACGTCGATCGATTCAGGCGGCAGTTGCCGTGACAGGTCCAGACAGTCTCCCTGGTAGACCCGATTCAGGGAATACTTGCCGATTGATGCAGCTTGTTGACGAGGCATCGACAAATGAACCGTCCTTCCGCCAAATCACCGCAGGGATACACTTGTATATACCACAAGGGGCTGAAAGCAAAGCCATTCCTCGCATCTTGACGAAAGCCGACGGTTCTCATCCCAGCAAGTTGCGCAGCTCCCGCAAATCCAGATTGCCGCCCGACAACACTCCCACCACTTTCTTCCCTGCGAGCCGCTCCCGCAGCCGCACAGCCGCCGCCGTCGAGGCAGCGCCCGCGCCTTCCGCCAGGTTGTGCGTCACCCGCAGCAGCAGGCGGACCGCGTCGCGCAGCTCGTCTTCGCTCAGCAGCACGATTTCCTGGACGTGCCGGCGCATGATCTCCAGGGTCATCGTGGCGGATGCGCGGGTGGCCATGCCTTCGGCGAAGGTCTTCGCGGACGGCGTTTCCACAGGCTCTCCCGCGCGCCAGGACAATGTCACGGCCGGGGCCAGTTCCGACTGCACGCCGATGACCTTCGTCTCCGGTCGGCGCGCTGCCGCGACGATAGCAGTGCCACAGATGCCGCTGCCTAGACCGATGGGCGAAATGATGACGTCCGGATCGGGCAGCTCGTCGAAGATTTCGAGGGCCAGGGTGCCGACGCCGGCGATCAGGTCCGGCTCGTTGGCCGAGTGGACGTAGCGCAGGCCCTCCCGCTGGCAGACGACTTCGCAGTGTTCGCGCGCCGCGTCGAAATCCTGGCCGTGGACGATCAACTCGGCGCCCAGGGCGCGCATCGCCGCCACCTTGTCGGGGTTGTTGACTTCGGGCACCACCAGCACGCAGCGCACGCCG
>JAGVKR010000560.1 GCA_020050375.1 Planctomycetales bacterium | reverse complement strand
GACGACGGTCTGCCACGCGCGCTCCCACCAATCGGTCGAGCTCGTCGTGGGGCTCGGCAATGGCTCTGCCGCCGCCTTCGGTTGCTCTCGCTCCGCGTGGCGTTTCTCGACGATTTCGTAGACACGCTCGACGCGGCGCTGAATCCTGCTCCGTTCCCGAGTGAGCTTCACCCGGTCGAGCGCGGCCAGATTTTCGAGGCGTCGCCACAACTCTTTACGGCGTTCGAGAAATGCCGTCTCTTCGGCGCGCACCCGATCCGGATTTCGGCGCGCGGTCCGGTCGAGGCGCGACAATGCCTGTCGCCTGAGCCATGCCGCATCGACCGGCTCTTCGAGCCAGCGATAGTGGACTTTCAACCCGAACAATTCGACGTCTTCTGCCAGGACCTGACCGTCGGCGGAAAGGATTCGCCCGTCACGAGTGGGAACTGGCTCGCGACGTTCGACCGTTCTGTCGAATTCGGCGGCATAATCGACTCCAAGGTGCGACTGAACAAAAACGAGCCGCACTGCGATTGAGACCGTGGCCACAAGAAACACCCCGAACAATCCCGCGAGTCGCAAACGGGGATGCTGGTCGAATTCCCAGCCCGACGTCGAATCGTCGGTGGGGCGGTATGAATTGAGGGGGCGATTGAGCATACACCGATCATTCGTTGTGTCGTTGACAAACGGCCGTCAGATCTCTTTGACGAACGTCCGGACGCCCGACAGGCAACCTCATTCGGTCAACATGCGCCAGCGGTTCGAGACATGCGCGATGGGATCGTTGCTCGCGTCCGTCGGGCGACCGCGCACGGAACGCAAAACGACGAGCAGGCTGATGGCAAGAACGGCCGTCGCACAGGCCGGCCCCGCGCCTGCCAGGCACATCGACTCGATGTCGATCGACTCCCGGTCGATGGCCAAACGGAGACTTGAGTCGACGATCGGAACGGCAAAGGCGACCAGGCCGGTCGTCATTCCGGCCAGCAGGAGAGAGTCTGGGGCCCGACTGCGCACCGACTGGATGAACGCGGCGGTGGCCACGTACACGATCAGATCGATTCCCAGTGGTCCTTGTGATAAGCCGTCGGCGATCATCCCCCAGGCAGCGGCAAGCGACAATCCGCATCGACTCTCGGATCGCCAGACGATTCCGACCAGCGTCGCGAGCGCGATTTGGGGTGCAACCCCCGTCCAGGAGAAAAGCGGCGTCACGCTCGTGTCTAATACGAACGTGACGTACGTCGCGACCAGTGCCAGAAGAATACTCATCAAAGTGTCTCTCAATCGGCGAGCAGTCGCCCTGGATTGATCACGAGCCGCAGGATCTGCACGAAGTCGATCTGATCGAGCGTTGCGGCGGGTTTCACGTCGATCGACCATTCGGTCGCTCCCGGCTCGAGCTCGGCCCGAACGACGCGTCCGTAGTACATGGGGCAGGGGAGCACGCCGTCAGTGCCGCCGGTGAAAACTTCATCACCGACGTTGACCGGTTCGTGGATGCGCTTCAGATGACACAAATCATCTCCCCCGCCAACGAGCGTCCCTTCGGAGCCAAATGCCAGACCGGACGATGTCCGCCGCGCGAGCCGCGCTCGACCGCTATAGCCGGCATCGGTCACCAGTTGGAGCGTGCTGCTGTAGCGTCCCGCCTCGATGATCTTGCCGACGACGCAACGTCCGGCATAAACGGCATCGCCGGTCGACACTCGGGCGTCGGCCCCCTGATCGACCAGCGGCCGATCGTCATTGAGCACGAGCGACGACTCGACGATTCCTGCCGTCGTGCCGGCGCCGACCAGCTTCTGCGCGCGCCACGCCGCTGCCGAAGTCTCGCCGAGAACACGGGCTTCGACCAATTGTGGCACAAAGAGCGCCGCCCGCGTTTCCCCGAGGGGAACCTCCCCCCCGGAACTATCCCCTGTCGACCAGCGGCGCTTGAACGCCGTCAACTGGGTTTCAAGCCGGCGATTCCGGTGTTCCTCCGCCGCCAGCCGAGCCTTCAACGCGCGCGTCTCGTTGCTTCTTTCCCTTCCGATCGGGAGCGCGGTGACGGTTGGTTTCATCCGCGCTGCTGCGACGTGAACGAGCGTCTGTCCCGGACGAAGCGCATCGCGCACCGCCCCGCGCCAGCGCGCGGCGAAATTCGCCGGCGCCAAACCGAGCCCCGCCCCCGCCACGCAGAGGGCCAGGAACCAACGAAAATCAGCAGGCGCGCGGGACATGCGGGAAGATCGAATCGTTTAGCCTCGAGGCGCAGCCGCGAGATATGTGCAAAAACCGCCAGAACGAGACAGATCCATCATCGGTCACCCGCATCGAGGCTGTGACGCCATTGGGTCAGGTGGTCGAGGCAGATGGCCGTGCCGCGCGCCACAGTCGTCAAAGGTTCGGCATCGACGCGCACCGGGACGTTGAGTTGTTCGGTCAGAAAAACGTCAAGCCCGCGCAACAACGCTCCGCCGCCGGTGAGAACGACGCCGTTGTCGACCAGGTCGGCGACCAGTTCCGGGTCGCACTGTTCGATCACAGACTTGATGCAGTTGAGGATCGAAGCGACCGGGTCGCGCAGCGCATCGCGGATTTCCTCGCTGGTGACAATCGCCTTCCGCGGGACGCCGCTAATGGTGTCGCCGCCGCGGACTTCGGCCGTCAGCTCCTGATCGAGCGGCGCGGCGCTTCCGATCGCGATTTTGATCTGCTCGGCAGTGGGAGTCCCCACCCGTAGCGAGTAGTGTTGGCGGAGGTATTCGACAATCGCCTCGTCCATTTCGTCTCCGCCGATGCGAATCGAGCGGCTGGCGACGACCTCGGCGAGGCTGAACAGCGCCACGTCGGTCGTTCCTCCGCCGATATCGCAGACCATGCTGGCCATCGGCTCGGCGATCGGGAGACCGGCCCCGATCCCTGCTGCTTTCGATTCGTCGATCAGATACACCTGCCCGGCGCCGGCTCGTTCGGCGCTGTTGAAGGCGGCCCGTTTTTCGACCGGCGTGATGCCGCCGGGAACGGCGATCACCACGCGGGGCCGCAGGCCGCCGCTGCGATGCATGGCCTTGCGGATGAAATACCGCAGCATCGCCTCGCACAACTCGAAATCGGTGATCACGCCATCCTGCAGGGGCCGGACGGCTGTGATCGAATCGGGGGTGCGGCCGAGCATTTGCCGGGCGAGCTTACCGACGGCCGTCCCGCGCCCCAGAACCTGTCTCGTTCCTTTTTCGAGCGCGACGACCGAAGGCTCATCGATGACGATCCCCCGGCCCTGAACCGCCACGAGCGTGTTCGCGGTTCCCAGGTCGATCGCCAGATCGGGGCAAAGCCAGCATCGCAATCGGTTCAGCATCCGTGCTCAGTTCGACACAGGCCATGAAGTGAGGGAAGGCTACGCCGGTTCGGAATCGGTGCGCTCGGCCAGTTGCCGCAGCAGATCGCGGATCACCGTTTCGGCCTGGAGCTTGTCTTCCGTCCAGCGGTCGGCTGCCGCGCGCCACGTCTGCTCCTTGCCGTCGAGCTCAGAATGCTGTTGCCGCAGCCCCTGCTCGCGCTCGTCGAGAAGTTGCTCCTGTCGGCTGACCCAGTCGGCGAGCAATTGCCGCTCCTGCAGGAACTCGTCTCGCTGCTGTTGCTGTTTGAGGTGCCACTGCTCCAGCTCCTGTCGCTGCGACAAAAGTGAGTCGCGGGTGTGGCGATAGTATTCGGCGAGCACGGCCCGGGCCTCGTCGATGCTCTGGCGGGTGACGTCGGCGCCGGCGGTCTGCGTGAGCCGGGCGTACGATTCTTCGACCGCCAGCCGCATTTCCAGCGTCTGGCGGTTGGTCTCCTCGAGTTCGGCCCTCAGGCGGTCGAGTCGCTGCCGGCGCGTCTCGAGATTCTCAGCGTGCAAGGCGAGCATGTCGTGTTGCCGGCGCAAGTCGGCCCGCTGCACGTCGCGTTCGTTCACCCATGCGTCGCGCTCCTCTGCGAGCTGCTCGCGGTCGTTGCGCAGCCGCTCGTCGGAGGCCCGCCGTTCTTTGGAGAGAATCTCACGTTCGCGCTCCACCGAGCGCTGCCGCTCTTCGATCAATTCCTGCAATCGCTTGAGTTGCCGGCTGCGGAGCAGATTCTGCGTTTCGATCGTCTCCAGTCGGGTCCGACCGACCTGCTGCTCGCGGCGGAACTCGGCCTGCGCGACTTCGAATTCCTGCATCGACTTGCGCAGATGATCCTGCTGGAACCGGTGCCGATTGTCGAGCAGGGCCCGCTCCTGCTGGAGTTGCAGCCGCAATTGCTCCTGCTCGGCCAGAAAGTCCTGTTGCCGGCGTTCGAGGTCGCGCCGTTGATTCGCCTGCCATTCCTCGAGCGCCTGCCGATCCTGTTCGCGATCGGCGACGAACTGTTCGCGCTCGGCATTCAGGGAATGCCGCTCGCGGAGCAGCGACTCGTGCAGTTGCTTGAGCTCGGTTTCGAGCGCCAGGCACGATTCGGCGCGCTGGGCCAGCGCCGCTTCCTGCCGGGTGATCGCGAATTCGCGTTCTTGCAGGGTCGATTCGACGTCGGCGGCCCACATCCGCGTGTCGCGGCGCTCCTGATCGAGCTGGGCCAGTTGGACCTGCATCCGCTGCTCGCGACGATCGAGCTCGACGTGTTGCTGCTTGAGATGGGCGGTGATCTGGGCCGTCTGCAGCGAGATCGGAAGAGCGTCG
>JAGVKR010000461.1 GCA_020050375.1 Planctomycetales bacterium | reverse complement strand
GTGCGTGCTGACCGCCGGCGAAACGCTGTCTTGCTTCAATGTCAGCGACGGAAACGAGCGCTGGCAGGCCGCGATTCCCGAATTGCCGGTCTGGGCGCGGTTCGTCGCGGATGTGCTGATCGTGGGGACGGCCACAACGGCGATCGGTGTCGCTCCCGAAGATGGGCGAATCCTCTGGCAACGTTCGTTCGGTTCGAGCGCGGGGGACACAGCCGCGGCAAACCTTTCGTTCCGCGCGACGGCGGAGCGTCTGTGCTGTTTGTCGACGGCGTCGGGGCTCTGGTCGTTGTTCCCCGAGACAGGTGAAGTCGCCTGGGGCTACCATCCGCCGCGCGGCGCGCTGCAAGCGCGCTGGCATTGCAGTTCCGACCGGCTTGTCGTCCAGCAACTCGCCCCCGATTTGTGGGACGTGATTGACCCACGCGATGGAACCCTCTTGGCCGAAGGCGCCGGACCGGTTAAGCCGTGGCGCGACGATCCCGTGTTGCTTTCGTTCGACCGACTGTTGGCGTCTGTCGACGATCTCAGCGCTCCGCAGATCCTGGATGTGAAACAAGGAACGGTGGTTCCTTTCGGTGATACGCCGCTTGCAATTGCGAGTAAACTATCCGACCGGTCGCATGGCGATGCGGCACTGGTGGCGGTGATCGATTCCGATCGGTTGGCTCGTTTTGACCCTGTTTCGGGGAGCAAGCTCTGGAGCTGCCGCGCGGGAGTCGAACGGCTGTTTCAACCACAGAGCGCTATTTGTCAGGATAGCGAGCGGCTGTATGCGGTGACGGCTGGAGTCATGCGGTGCCACGCTCTGGACGACGGGCGAATGCTGTGGGAGCAATACGTCGGCCCGCGCGGCGACTGGAGTGTGGAGCGGGCCGGCCCCTGGCTCGTGGCTTTTCGACAGACATCGGCCGACCGTGGCACGATCGTGCTGTGCGACCCGGCGAGCGGTGAATTTGTCGAACGCCTGAACAGCGATGGACGGACGAATTCCGTGCGGTTTCACAGCGAGGCCGATCAGGCGATCGTCGTCACCGACACGCGTCTGATCGGGTTCCGGCCGGCAGCCGCGAACAACGACTGAATGTGGCTCGACAGACCGCTCCACAATTCTCAGAACGCGTGAAAGCTTGTAGTGTGGACTTCAGTCCACACGAGCTGCCGTTTCGTGTCGACTGAAGCCAACACTCCATTTTATGTGCGACCGGAATGACCATCGAAACATCCACACGCCCTCAGGTGCAGACGAGTTGGCGCGTGGCTGTCATCGGCGGCGGGATTTCGGGGCTGGCGGCCGCGTTTCGCTTGCAGGAGCTCTGTGCAGCGGCGGGTCGGCCGCTGGATCTCACGCTCTTCGAGGCGGGGCCGCGCGTCGGCGGAGTCGTCGGGACACGGAACATCGCCGGCTACCGGGTCGAGCTCGGCGCCGATTCGTTCATCACCAATAAGCCCTGGGCCGTCGATCTGTGTCGCCGGCTGGGAATTGAAGACCGGTTGATTCCGACCGATGCGCACTACCGGCGATCGCTCGTGCTTAGAAACGGCCGCCCGCTGCCGGTCCCCGAGGGATTTCAATTGCTGGCGCCGGTCGACGTGGGGGCCGTGCTCCGCTCGCCGATCTTCAGTTGGCCGGGCAAATTGCGAATGGGGCTGGAATATTTTCTGCCGCGCGGCGGCGGACAGGGAGACGAAAGCCTCGCCCACTTCGTGCGCCGACGGTTCGGTCGGGAAGCGCTCGAGCGACTCGTCCAGCCGCTGGTGGGAGGGATCTACACGTCCGACCCGGAGAAGCTCAGCCTGCGGGCGACGATGCCGAGGTTTCTTGAAATGGAGCGCGAACACCGCAGCCTGATCCGGGCCTTGCGGAGTCAGGCCGCGCGAAACGCCGATGGTGATCTCACCGCCAGCGGCGCGCGGTACGGCTTGTTCGCAACGTTCCGTCGGGGAATCTCCGAACTGATCGAAACGCTCGCGGAAAAGGTCTCGGCGAACGCTCAGGTGCGACTCGACGCGGAAGTGAAGTCGATCGCTCCGGAAAGCGGGGAAAGCGGGTTCGTACTGGAACTGGCCGACGGAGAGAGAGAGAATTTCGATGCTGTCGTCGTTGCGACTCCCGCCTATCGTGCGGCGGAGGCTCTTGACGGCTTTGTCCCCCGCGCTGCGGAGGTTCTCCGGAAGATCGACTATGCCTCTACGGCGATCGTCGTCTCGGGTCACAAGCTCGCCGACATCCGGCATCCGCTCGACGCGTTCGGCCTGGTGGTCCCGGCAATCGAGAAGCGGCAGATTCTCGCCGTGTCGTTCACGAGTCGGAAGTTTCCCGACCGCGCGCCCCCCGGCTGCGTGCAGTTGCGGACGTTCGTCGGGGGGGCGATGCAGCCGGAACTTTTTTCGCTTTCGGACGCCGAGCTGACGGCGCTCGTTCGGAGCGAACTTGAAGCGATCTTCGGCATGACGTGGAAACCCGACTTTTCGGTCGTGGCCCGCTGGAACCGCTCGATGCCGCAATACCACGTGGGGCACCTCGACCTCGTCGCCGCCATCGAACGCGAGATGGCCGTCTTTCCGCGGCTGGCGCTGGCCGGCAGCGCGTACCACGGCGTGGGCCTCCCCGACAGCATCCACAGCGGCGAACAGGCGGCCG
>JAGVKR010000260.1 GCA_020050375.1 Planctomycetales bacterium | reverse complement strand
CAAGCGCGACTCAGCACAAACGCATTACGTCACCGGCGAACGATTGGCAGCGATTGCGGACGACCAAGTCGGCCCCGAAATACCGGCGGAACTCCTCGACGAAATCCATCTTGTGATGGATTCTCTTCGCAATGAAACCCTGCGCGATGTCTTCCGACTGTCAATTGAGGGGGTTTCGCCAAATGAGATCGGCACAAGATTGCATATCAGCCCCCGTTCGGTGCGACGTAAGCAGGAACTGATTCGCAATGTGTGGCTGCGCCGCCGGGATCCGGAATCGAGGCCCCCTGCCTTCAATCCCTGAACCATTCCTCCGGCACGTCCAGCGACCAGACTTCGTTGCTGAGGGGCATGGCGTGGCCGCCGGCGACCCAGATCTTGTCCTGAAAAACATACGCCGAGTGCTCGTGGCGCTCTTTCCAGATCACGGGGGACTTGAGCTCCTTCCACTCTTTGCCATCCTTCGAGCACCAGACGTCGCCCCAGTTGCGAGCGGGGTTGTTCGACCAGCCTCCCAGGATCCACATGCGATCACGGTAGACCACAGACGAAAACCAGAGCCGCGGCGACCAGGGAGTTTTGTCGAGCACCTTTTCCCAGTGGACACCGTCGGCCGACGACCAGACGTCGGATTCGATCTGATATTTAGGGACGTAGTTTCCGCCGCCGAAGACGTACAGGCGATCGTTGAGGGCTACGACAGCGTGGTAGGCGCGCGGCGCCCAGCCGGCGTTGGGCGTTTCGAGCTTCCAGCTTTTGCCGTCGGCCGACGACCAAACGTCGTTCTTGAGACTTTCCCCGACATCGACCGCTTCGAACTTTTTGATTATGCCGTCGATCGAGGGATCGACCTTTTTTCGAAGGCGCGCCTCGTCGCCGAAGTAATAGTTCTCGGTTCCGCCGAGAATCCACATTCTCCCTTTGAAGACGGCGGCGCCGGCGGCCAGACGCGGAGTCCAGCCGGCGCTGGCGGTCGCTTGCTCCCATGTCACGCCGTCGGTCGACGACCAGACTTCGCTGCTGGCGGAGTGCCCCGCGAGGCGGCCGTTGCACCAGCCCCCCATGATCCACATTTTGTCGGCGAAAACGAGCGTCATCGGCAGGTCGCTGTGCTTCCAGGGAGCCAATGGCTCGACGAGCTTCCAGGCTTTGCCATCGGGCGAGCTCCAGACGTCGCGCGGCGGGGCGGCGAACGAATCGAACCAGCCCCCGAGCAGCCACAACTGATCTTTGTAGACCACCTCGCCGCTCGAATCGCGCGGCTGCCAGGCTGCCTTGTCGGTGACTTTGACCCAGCTCGGCGCGGGTTCGTCGCTGTGAGCGGATGCCGGAAACAGGCCGAAAAGGAAGAGACAAATCGTCAGCGCTGATTGCCGCATGATGGAACAGCTCGCGAGGCGGGGAATCAAAGGGGTGTTATTGCCGGACTCACCGGCGTCCGGTTTGAGCCATCGTAGTCGTTTCTGCCCATATCGAAAGGGAGGCGATTACAAACCGACAAGCCGTGGTAGACTCCCTCCGATTGACCGAGCCGCCCGAAGTCTCGACAAATTGAACGCTGGGCGCCGGGGTCAAAGCGACATCTGAATTGACGGGTGGCGGCGTGCAAACCGTTCGTGTCGGGAGAAGCACTGCCGGAATCAATCGACAAGCGTGGCCCCGTGGCAGACGACGGGGCCACGCTCGTCGATTACGCCGGCCGACATCCGCTCCCCAGCGACACAGCGGATCGCCGCGCGGCCGCTATCACGTTTTTGCCGCTTAGACCCCGGCACCCGCAATGGAGATACCAGCGCGCGACGCGCGTCTTCGCCGCCGCGTCCGACACACCTACGGCAAAAAGCCCCGTTCACGCAGCTCGCGGACATTGTCGGGGGCGCTCTGCATAACGCGCTCGGCGGCATAACGGAAGATGGCGAAGCCGGCCAGCACTGCCGGTGCGCAGAGAATCGCCACGCGGTCTTCCTCTTCGTCGTCGAGCTGATGATTGAGGCGAGCGACCGCTTCTTCGACACTGTCGGTGACGATGCGCGCGGGCCCGTGCTGATTTTCGAATTTCAGATGCGACAAGGCCGCCGTGCGCTCCATGATGAAGTCGGCCACGGCTCCTTCTTCGCCATCCTCGAAGAAATTCCGGAACTCCGGCCGCGCGCTGTCGGGAGTGATGATCAGCGGCCGCGTCACGCGGACTTCGCCACGCGTGATCGACACGGGGGAGGCGGGCTCCGGCGCCGCGCAGACCAGAAAATACGGCAACTCCGACTCGCCGAACGTGAACAGCGAATAGTGCACCGGCCGGGCGATGTGAACCGCTTCCCAGGCTCGGCGAAACGGGTGCTGCTGCTCGAAGTCCGGAAAACTCATCGGCGTGTGGCGGAGAAGGTTGAGGGTATCGTGGCGGTGCAAGCCTGGCGCAGTCTTGCCGCGCATGTCCCAAGGTGAGGCACAAGGGGTCAGGAGACAGGCGACAGAGAATTTGTCTGACGCCTGTCTCCTGATTCCTGTCGCCTGACAGCGCAGGGCATGCCGCTCTCTATGTGACTGTATTCTCAGGGCCGCGACAAGTGTAGAGGGCGACTTGACAATCTCCCGTACCGACTATGACAATCACGGCGCCCGCCAACTTGAGCCGGGCCTTTCGATGACGCGATTGACCCGCGTCGAGCGGGATTAGAATTCAACATTCGTTTTCCAACAGGAGCAGACAGCATGGGTGGACCAATTGTACGCACCGGCACGACGCCGGCTTTCTGGGAGAATTGGGACAAAGCGTTCGGGGGCAAGAGAGGGGCCGCAGCGACGAAACAGACCGCCGGCAAGAAAACCGCTGCCAAGAAACCGGCCAAGGCCGTCAAATCCGCCAAGCCGAAAGCGACCAAGAAGAAGACCAAGAAAAAGAAGTGACGAGCCGTCACCACGATGTTCGATCCTTCATCCCAGCCCCGAGTGCCTGTGCCCGGGGCTGGTGGCGCGGTCTCCGGTCGCCCGAGTCGCGCTCGACTCGTGGTGACGATCGGTCTCGTGAGCGCGATGTTCGCGTTGTACGGCGCCTGGCGGGCGCCGGTTCCCGGCGTCAATGAGCCGCACTATCTGTGCAAGGCGCGGCATTACTGGGATGCCGAGTGGTGCCGGCGCGATCTGTTTCTGGAATCGTCGAATCCCCACGCCGTGTTTTACGCCACCGTGGGGGCGCTCACGCGGGGGCTGACGCTCGAGCAGACCGCCTGGGTGGGGCGAGGGTTGGTCTGGAGCGCCCTGGCGATCGGCTGGGTCGCACTGGCAAGCCAAGTGATCCCCGGCCGGTGGGGCGCCGTCTGGGGAGCCGCTTTGTTCGCCGCGCTCGCAGCGACAGGAAATCTCTCAGGCGAATGGCTGATCGGCGGCGTGGAAGCCAAAGGGTTTTCGTACGCGGCTCTATTTCTCGGCCTGGCTGCTGCCGGCAGAGAACGTTGGCTTTCGGCGGCAGCGTGGTGCGGCGTGGCGGTGAGTTTTCACCCGGTCATCGGCATCTGGGGCGTCCTCGCGCTCGCGTTCGCGCGCGCCTGGACATGGTTGGCTGAACCTCGTGCAGCGAGCGGGGGGGTTAATCCCCCCCGTCCATCGATCTTTCGAACATTGGCTCCCGCCCTCATCTGCGGACTCGTGAGCCTCCCCGGCCTGATTCCGGCGTTGGCCCTGCTGATCGGCGGCGCGCCGCCGGAGGTGTCGCGGGCCGCTGACGAGTTGCAGGTGTTCCATCGCCTCGATCACCATCTCGACCCGACCAAGTTCAAAACGAGCGGCTGGGTGATGTACTTTGTGCTGCTGGCGGGATGGCTCGCGGCGCGCCCCTGGAAAGTTCGTGACGCCGCGGGTCGATTGTTTTTTCGGTTCGTCGTGGGAACACTGCTGATCGCTGTGGCCGGGATGGTCGTGGGATTCGGTCCGCGTTGGGCGAGCGTCTTGAAGTTTTATCCCTTCCGGTTGGCCGACCTGTTTCTGCCGATCGCCGTGGCGCTGGCGGCGGCGCGGTGGATGGAAGCGCTGGCGGAGGGGTTCGGTCGGCGATCGGTCGGCGAGGATGATGTTCGGGAATGTTCCGAGACGCTTGCCCCCCCCACCCCGGCCCTCCCCCCGCAGGGGGGGGAGGGGGGAATGCGCACTGCGTGGGCCACCGCGGGAGTGGATGGGGT
>JAGVKR010000231.1 GCA_020050375.1 Planctomycetales bacterium | reverse complement strand
CATTCGTGCGGCATCCGTGCCTTGAATCAGCAGCCGTATTCATACACGAATCCTCCCTTGGCACAAAGACGAACTTCATTCGGCTGAAGTGTTACGAATATCCCTCGGCGATCGCTCTCGGTCCGCGACCCGGGACGCTCTTCGTCACCGTGGACTACATGACGGGGCTCGGGGCCGAAATTGTCCGCCGCGATGAGATTCGCCTGATCGAAGACAGCGACGGCGACGGATACGCCGACAAAGCCACGGTTTACGCCGAGGGTTTCAACTCGATCGAAGGGCTGACGTTTCACGGCGGCGTCGTTTACGCGATGCATGCGCCGTTTATCACGGCACTGCGCGACACCGATGGCGACGGCAAAGCCGACGAACGGCGCGATATCGCGACCGGGCTGGGGCTCAAGCCCGAAGACAACCCGCATCGACTGCACTGCGCGAATGGGCTCGTGATGGGGCACGACGGGTGGCTGTATCTCGCGCTGGGGGATCATGGGGCCGACGTGATGCGTCCCGAAGGGGATCGGCTCGTCTTCAACGGCGGCGGAATTCTCCGCTGCCGACCGGATGGTCGTGATTTACACGTCTTTGCCACCGGTCTGCGAAACATCTACGACGTGGCTCTCGACGATGAGCTCAACGTTTTTGTGCGCGACAACGAGAACGACGGCGGCGACTATAAAATTCGCGTGTGCCACAGCTTTTTCGGGGCCGATCATGGTTACCCGTACCTTTATTATGAGCGGCCCGACGAGGCGCTTGCCCCGCTGGCCGACCTGGGGCTCGGCTCGTCGGCGGGGGGCGTGTGCTATCTGGAGCACCAATTTCCCGCCGATCACCACGGCAATTTGTTCTTCTGTGAATGGGGACGTGCCGCGGTGAGGTATCGGGTGGAGCGAACTCCCGGTGGCGGATTCGCTCCGGTCAAGGAGCTTTCGTTCGCCTCCGGCGCCGACGGCGACCCGTACGGTTTCAAGCCGACCGACATGGTCGTCGAGCGCGACGGCTCGCTGATCGTCGCCGACTGGGCCGATGGACAGCAACCGAAACGGGGCCGGGGACGGATTTATCGGATTCGGTACGTTGGCGACACCGCGAGCGTTGGCGGGAATCGACCGGCGAGCCAGCGCCGTGAGGCTGCGGGTTCGTTGCCCACCCTGGACGACCGTCTCGCGCGGCTCGACTCCGAAAGCTACTACGAGCGGCTCGAGGCACAGGAGGCGATCGCCGCGGCAGGCGCATCAGGGCTGAAGACGCTGCACGCGGCCCTCGACAAGAAAGACCGGCTCGGCGTTCGCGCGCGGATGCACGCAGTGTGGATTCTGGCCCGTGACGGAAGTCGGCCGTCGGTCGAGAAACTGTTGGTGCTGGCCGGCGCCGATTCCGAGCCGCGCGTGCAGGCGCAGGCGATTCGGGCGCTCGGAGACATTGCCGACCCGGTCATTGTGCAGCACCGACTCGACGCGGGATCGGGAGACGCCGGGACGGCCGAGCGGATTGCAGAGATTGCCGAGGGAAAGGATGGGCGAGTGCTGTTCGAGGCGATCGTCGCCGTTGGACGTCTTCGCTGGCATGATGCGCCGGCGTGGCTGCAAAAACAGTTCGACAATCCGCAGGTGGCAAAGCACGCGGCCGAGCCCGCCTTTTCGCACGCCGTCATGCAAACGCTCCGCCGCTCGGGAAACTGGCCGGCTGTTCTGGCCCTGCTCGATTTGCCGAATTCCGACCCGCTCCGACCGATCGCGTTGCGGGCGATCGCCAATCAGGCCGCGCCCGAAATCGTGGAAGGATTGATCGCGCGGCTGGCCTCCCCCGAAGCCGCGCTGCGGCGCGACTGCGCCGACGCTCTGACACGCATTTGCAAGCAGCCTGTCCCGTGGACCTACTGGGGCTATCGTCCCGCGCCGCGTCCCGCGAATTCGGTGGCGTGGGAGCAGACGGCCGCCATTGAGCAGGCGCTCGACAGCACGCTGGCCGATTCCGATCGCTCGGTCCGATTAGCGAATCTGCGGCGGATGCAGCGCGAGAAGATTTCCACCCGACTCGCGACGCTCGATCGCTGGATCCGCGACGATCGCACCCCCGAAACCGGCGCAGCGATTCTCGAATCGCTGCGCGAATTCCCGGCCGATCAAACCCGCGACCTGCTGGAAGCGCTCGTCGGCGACGCAACGCGAACGAACGAGAATCGCCTGTCGGCGCTGGCGCTAATGGAACGCGGACTCGACGACGCAACCGCCGGACGATTGCTGGAATTGGCAAAGCGGGCCGACGAAGGAGCGGTACTCGCGGAACTGCTGCGTCAGTTGAGCCGGCGACCGCAACTCGGAGCGGCGCAACTGCTGATCGACAAATTGAAATCGCCTGATGCCGGCGTTCGAGTGTCGGCTGCCGACGCCCTCGCCGAGTTGCGAACCGAGGACGCAGCCGGACCGATCGCCGTGCTTCTTGAAGACAATGAATCTCCGGTCCGCCGAGCGGCCGCCGCGGCGATCGGTCGGCTGGGAGCGAAGTCTTCCACAGAGGCGCTGCTCCGGTTGGCAAGCGACGACAATGCCGACGTCCGCACAGCGAGCATTGACTCGCTCCGCCAACTTGGCGAACGGCGCGGCGTCCCGCTGGCGGTCACCGCGCTTTCCGATCGGGGGACGCAATCGGCCGCGCTGCGGTGTCTGGAAGAGCTGGGCGGATCGGGTCAGGCGCAGGCCGTCATTGAATTGGCGCGACGCGACCCGACAGTCGACGTTCTCCAGCCGGTCGCCCGCATGCTCACAAAATGGGGCAACAAAATCGACTTGCCGGTCACGCGCCGCGTCGAGTTGGATCGAGCTCTTGCCGAATTACAGGGCCAAAGCGGGCTCCTCGTCCGTTGGTCTGCGATGGGTCCCTTCACCAAAACCGACGTGGCCCATCAACTCGACCGAATCATTGTCGGAAAGGACGGGATCCCGCCGTCCGACGAGCGTTCCCAATGGCGATACCGACTGACCGCGGGGCTCGACGCCCGTCTTGATCTCGCGGACATTTCGGATGCGCCGCGCGGCACTTCGACTCCGATTGCGCCGGGCGACGATGCGGCCTGTCTCGCGTATACGGACATCGTCCTTCCGGAGAGCTCGCCCGTGCAATTCCTCGGCTCGGCCGCGGGCCGGTTTGAGGTCTGGCACAACGGCAAACGCATCCACAATCGCGAGAAGATCGGCGCTTTGCAGCCGGATTCGGAGCGGTTCGACGGTGCGCTTGAGAGCGGCCCCAATCGCGTCGTCGTTCTGGTGGCCGGCGTTGATAAGAAGGCAGAGTTTCACCTTCGATTCCGCCGCAGAAGCTCGATCGCCGAACAGGAAGCGTTCGT
>JAGVKR010000034.1 GCA_020050375.1 Planctomycetales bacterium | reverse complement strand
CGCCGACGAGGCTATTGGCGCGGCCGCAAGTGAAGCCTACGCGCGGGCGCAGGGCAGGACCGGCGAACGCACCTCATCATTCAACGCCGGCGTTATTCGGAGAATGACGTCTACACGGGCTCAAGCCTCGTTATCGAGCGGAGCGAGCCATGAGCGAAATCCGGCGCGGAACGACGAAATCTCTTCGCTTTCGCCGGAGCTCGCTTTCCCCACCGAACGACGCCGATCACTCCCGGCTCGGAAGACAAGCAATTCCAACGGATCCCAAAGTTCATGAGAGCGAAGCTTTTGGCGACCGATGCGAGTTGGCGTAGTGGCGGCTTCCAGCCGCCAAAAATGGGAGCAGGATGCTCCCATTACGTCGCTCAATTTCATTCCTTGACCGGCACCTGCGTCGGCCCGGCGACGTAGCCGACCAGGTCGCGGATCTGTTCGAGCGAAAGCTTCTGCAACATTCCGTCGGGCATCATCGAGACCGGGGAAATGACGCGGCTTTCGATCTCGCCCGCCGGAACGACGATTTTTTCATTCACGGTTCGAATCGTGACCGCCGTTTTACTTTCGGCGACGACCAGCCCGGTGATGATCCGGCCGTTCGTCGTTTCCACGATCTGCATCTGGTAATCGCGGACGACGGCGCTGCTCGGGTCGACGAGATTTTCGAGCAGGTAATCGACGTTCTGCCGCTGGGCGCCGGTGATGTTCGGGCCGATCTCTCCGCCGGAGTCGAACAGCTTATGACAGTTGGCACAATGCACCTGATACAGGGCGCGGCCGGCGATGCGGTCGGCGTCGGCGAGCAGTTTGGGGGTGAGCCGTTTCTTGTAGTCGGCAATGAGCTGCGCCTTGTCGGCCGCCGTCTCCCGCACCATCCCCCAGAGCGAGTTGACCCGATCGGTGAGGCGTTCGTTCCCCAGGTTCATCAACTGACGCGCTGTGAAGGCGGTCACATCGGTGCGAGGAATCTGGTTCGCTTCAATGGCGTCCAACAGTGCCAGAGCCCACGCCGGCCGCGAGGCGAGTGTCTGCACGGCGTCCTGACGGGCGCTCGCGTCGAAGTCGCCATAGAGTTTGAGAAGCGTCGCCGGGGTTCGTTCGTCGTCGTACTCGGCGAGGCCGCGCACGGCCGCACTGCGCGTCACCGGATCAGCGACCAGTTCCAGCAGGAGCGGTGCGAGGTCCCGCGCCTTTTTGGTCACGAGGGCATGGAGAGCCCGGTTTCGCAATTTGCTGCCGGACTGCGTGTCGACGGCCTGATTGCGCAGCGACTGCAGCGCGTCGGGGTCATCGAAAATCAGCGCCAGTTCGAGGGCCGGTTCACGCACGGCTTCCTGCCGGCCCGACCGCAGTTTCGCATAGGTCGCCCGCCAGCCCGCCGGCATTTCGAAACTGCGACGGCCTTCGAGTCCTTTGAGCATGCCTTCCAGCAGATCCTGCCGGACATCGCCGGAAGTCACTCCCGTCAGGCGGACCAGCGCTTCGAGGTCGGTCCCCGAAACAGCGTTCGACGCCGTCCGCCGGGCAATGTGCCGCCGGACGAGCGGTATTTTCGAGGCGCCGGCCAGGGCCACAAACCGGTCGGCATCGTCATGCACGAGCGGCTCGATGCCGTACCAGACCATCAGCGGCAGATTGGGATCGGTCGCATCCTCGGCCCGTGTCAACAAGGCTTCGGCAATCGGCCAGCGCCGAGCCGGTGGAAGCCGCTGCAGGGCACTGGCCAGGTGCAGCCGATCGAAGGGCGAATCTCCCGTCGCCGCCAGGTCGCGAAACCGGCGGAGCGCCTCTGCGGGCGGGTTTCCGTCTTCACACAAAAACCGGATGCACCACGAACGGACAAATTCGCTCGGGTGGCCCAGCTCGCGGATGAGAAACTCGTTGTCGAGGGCCCCAATGACTCGCAGCGCCCAAAGCGCGCGCAGTTGGCGAGTCACATCGGTCTGCTTTCGAAACATCGCCAGCAGTTCTTTGCGGGCGTCAGAAAGATCGTGCCCCTCGGCCGCCCGTTCCTGCAACAACCGCCGCGCGTGGCGGACGTGCCAGTCGTTCCGGTGCAGTTGCCGCCGGACCAGCTCGCGATCGTCGAGCCGAGCCATGTCCTCTCGAAAGGTCTTCGGCTCCCCGAACGAAATCTTGTAGATGCGGCCGGTTTGCCTGCGCGTGTTTTTGACGCTGTGGCATTCCCCGGTGTCGGACCAGTCGCTGGCGAACACGCTTCCGTCGGGTCCATACGCCAGCGTGACTCCCATGTACCACGGGTCTTTGGAACGCAGCAGGTCGCGTCCATGCGAAGCGGCATAACCCGACCCGAGCCGGCGCAGGAGGTCGTTGTTGATCCGCCGGCCGTGAATGTTGTTCGTGAAGAACGAATTGCGATAGCGCTCGGGCCAGTTGTCTCCGAGGTAGACCATGCTGCCGCAGTGGGCGTGTCCTCCTCCCGCTTCGTCTTCTTCATGCGTACCCAATCCATCCCGGACGTTCTTCTGGCCGACGAAATGCAGATGATCGGCGATGCTGGGAATCCGCTCGTAGGCGAATTCGCTCGACTGGCGATTGCGCCACGGCTCGTAATGGGCGCCCTGGATCACATGGAACAAGTGCGGGTCGACACAATTGCAGACAAAGCCCTCGCCGAAATCGTCCCAGTCGATTCCCCACGGATTGGTCGAGCCGTCGGAGAACGGCTCCCAGATGTGCCGCAGTGGATGATACCGATACACGCCGCCGTCGAAGCGTACGCGCTGCGCGTCGGGAGTTCCCGGTTTTCCAAGGAGCGACCAGTTGGTGCGCCCGTGGGTCCCATACAACCAGCCGTCCGGTCCCCAGGCGAAACCATTGGCGAGGTTGTGGGCGTTGGAGTGATTGCCGAACCCGTCGAGCAGCACCTCGGGCTCGCCGTCGGGCCGGTCATCGTGGTCGCGATCGGGGATGAAATAGAGGGAGGGGGGCGACATGACCCACGCCCCTCCGAATCCGACTTCGACGCCGGTGACGTAGTTCAACTGATCGTAAAAGACGGTCCGTTTGTCAAACCGGCCGTCGCCGTCGGTGTCTTCGAAGATCAGAATTCGATCGCCGGGCCTGGTTCCATGTTTCGGATAGTTGTACGCCTCGGCGACCCACAGCCGCCCACGATCGTCGATGCAAAAGGCGATCGGCTGCTGAACGTGCGGTTCCCCCGCAAACAGCGTGACGCGAAACCCCTCGGGAACCTGCATCGTCCGCGCCGCCTCGTCTGGCGGGAGCGGCGCATCGACCTCCACCTCAGCCGCGCGAAGGATGCCGCCGACACCAAGCGCGCCACACAAGGACACGACCAGACAGGGTATGCGCTTCATTCGATGGCACCCATATTTGCGGGAATGTCGACCGGATTTCCACTGTATGGGAATTTCGTCGGCGTACCAACCCAGCGCGACGTTCAACCTTGGGCAGGGCGCACGACAATTTGTTCGGGGCGAAAAGCACGGGGGGGCGGGCGCCGGGGGTCAAAGCGACAATTCCATTGCCAGCGTGACTTGCGGTCTGTGGAATCGATCCGGAACAGAAGCATGCCGTCACAGTTCGCGAGCGTGGCCGCGCGGCGGGCGACGGGGCCACGCTCGCGAATTGATTCCGGCGGTCCTTTCACTCTCACGAAGGGGTTGCGCGCCGCCACCCAGGCTCTGAGGCGCCGCTTTGACCCCGGCACCCGGTGGCACCCAGCGTTTATCGGTCGATTGCGGAATTCCCGGACTCCAGATGCCGGCGCATCGCGTCCAGTTTCACCCGGCCGATGCCGCGGACGCGTAAAACATCATCGACGCTTTTGAAGGGACCGTTGCGGTCGCGATCTTCGACGATCCGCCGGGCGAGCGTCTCACCGATGCCATCGAACTGCGCCCACTCGACCCACGTGGCGCGGTTGATGTCGATGCGGTATTCATACGCCTGCGCCGCGAGGCGGTCGACTTCGATCGGTTTTTGGCCCCAGTCGCTGATCCGAATCCAGTGGACGAACATCAAGCCGGTCGCGAGCGCCAAGAGAACCGCGACGAATGACTGATCGGTTCGCTTCAGCCAGAACCGCGGCTGCTCGCCGGCGGGCAGGCCAGGATGCGGGAGGACTCCCGCGGCGCGGAGAGCCGCTTCACGGAGCGCACGCAAAGCCGCGGCATGCCCTTCATCCACGTCCGGCCGATCGACCGCCAGAACGTTCGTCGTCACGTCGACCGCCGCAGCGCGCGTGTCTGGCGCGCCGTTCTTTGGGCGGTCGTCTTCAGGCGGAACGGGAGTGGCGGGCAATTCGGGCATGAAGAGGTCGGTCGGGGTCTTACGTTATCTCTAATGATACTTCGTGGGGTTGTGGATCGGAGGGAAGGATTCAGGATTCGTAACACTTCAGCCGAATGAAGTTCGTCTTTGTGCCAAGGGAGGATTCGTGTATGAATACGGCTGCTGATTCAAGGCACGGATGCCGCACGAATG
>JAGVKR010000037.1 GCA_020050375.1 Planctomycetales bacterium | reverse complement strand
CGGACTCGCGCTGTCGGCTCGTCGCTCGCGACTTCGACCAGCTCCAACTTTTCGAGCTGCTTGCTCTTCGACTTGGCCCGCGTGGCGGTGCTGGCGCGGGCCTTGTTCCGGGCGATGAAATCTTCGAGATGCCGGCGCTTCGCCAGCACGGCGGCGTTCGAGCGCTCGTTGTGCTCGCGCAGCTCGCGCTGATTTTCAAGAAAAGCGTCAATCTTTCCCGGAAACATCGTCAGCTTGCCGCGCGTCAGGTCGAGCGTGTGGTTGCACGTCGCCCCGAGAAAGGCCCGGTCGTGCGAGACGATCAAGCACGCTTCCTCGTAGTGCCGCAGAAAATGCTCGAGCAGAATCTGCGTCCGCAAGTCGAGGAAGTTCGTCGGCTCGTCGAGCAACAGCAGGTTCGGCTCGTGGAGCAAAAGCGCCGCCAGCTTGACCCGCGTCTGCCAGCCGCCGGAAAGCTTCGCCAATGGTCCTTCAAGATAGGCCCCCTTCAGCTCGAACTCGCCCGCCACTTCCCCGCACTTCCAGTCGGGCTGGCCGCTGTCGCGCATCAGGAACTCGATCGCCGTTTCCCCCGGCAGAAACGGATCGTGCTGCCGCAGATACCCGAGGCGCAGCTTGGGGTGCCGGATCACGTCGCCGTGATCGAGTTCCTCTTCGCCAAGCAACACCCGGAGCAACGTGCTCTTCCCCGCCCCGTTGCGGCCGACGAACCCCACCTTGACGTCATCCGTCAACGTCGCGTCAGCCCCGTCGAGCAGCACCTGGTTCCCATAGCTCTTATACGCCTCCCTGATTTGCAGCAACACAGCCATTCAGACACAATCCTTGAAAAACACAAATCTATCCCCCTTCCCCCTTGGCGGGGGCAGGGCCGGGGATGGGGGGAAGGAACGTCTCGCGACGTCCCCAATCAGAGACACACCGTTCGGTTGTCATCCCGCCAGACCAACGCGCGCCGGTCCACCCCTCAGGATTCGTCATTATTGCAGATTTGCCGGCGATGTGAGAGGCCAGGAAGCTTCTGAAACTTCGGAATTGAGGTCGCCCGGCACAACACTGTCTGACACGAACTCGACGCGTATCCACAGATTTCGGCGTGTCGTCTTTTGAAGTATCATGAAAGAACGACACCGCATGACCAAGCCACGTCACCATCGGAACGGGCCTATCCTGCAAACCACGGCTCATCAACCTTCGGATCCGAATGGACTCGATTCTTGTGGCAGAGCCACCCGGCCGCAGGGCCGGCCGGGCCACCCATCCTGAGCTTGGGAACTAGGGCTTGGGGACCAACGACAGCTCATCACCGACCGACAATGAACCTCCAGCACGACATCGATGACCGCGGTTTTGCCTTCCGCCGGCAGGCTCTTGACGCCGGTCAATTGGACAAGCTGTTTGTAATTCTGTGCCCAGCCACCGAGCCGTCGGGAATTCGCCGACGCGCGGGCGGAACATACGCGGCCCGCAATGTACTCTGGGAAATTCCCGGTCTTGCAGCGGCTCTCACCAGCGTCGGTCTCGATGCCATTGCCGCCCAGGCGCTCGGCAAGCCCCCCTTCCCGATCAACGCGACGTACTTCGACAAGAACGCCGACGCGAACTGGAAAGTCCCCCCGCATCAGGACCTGATGATGCCGGTCGAGCGGCAGGTGGCCGAGGCTGGCTTCTGTGGCTGGAGCACAAAGCTCGGCGTCCTCTACGTCGAACCCTCCGCGGAGATTCTGTCGAGCCTCATTGCCCTTCGCGTCCATTTCGATCCTGCTCCCGCTTCGAACGGCGCATTGGCAGTCGCCCCCGGCAGCCATCGCCGGGGAAAGCTCCGCGATGCGGAGGTCGTCGCGATCGCCCCCTCAGAGTTCACCACCTGCGACGCCGCGGCGGGCGATGTCCTGTTGATGAGGCCGCTCCTCGTCCATCGCTCCGCGCCGGCGCAATCACCATCGCATCGCCGGATCCTGCACGTCGTCTACGCCACCGAGCATCCGGGCGGCGAACTTCGGTGGAAGTGTGCCGGGTAGCCCACTCACGGGTGACACCGACATCCCGCAGATGTCGGTGTCCCGGCGCGCAGGGTTTCCGCACCACGGAACTTTGAACGATAGCGGAGCGGAGCCGTTATGAATTGGTTGTCGTCGCGCGGTCGCGAGTCACGAATTCCTGCGGCGTGAGGATCGCGATCGCGCGAAACGGATTCAGGGTCAACAAGTCGCGATCGCCGCTGATGATGCTCGTCGCGCCACCGCTCACAGCCAGCTCAAGGAATTTGTCATCTTTTGGATCGCGACAGGCCGCAATGCGGTCGCGGATTTCGACGATCTCGGCAAGTTCTACGAGTCGAGCCAGAAACTCCAGACGATCGATCTCTGCAATGTACCGCGCAAACTTCGGTCGCCGCAGAACCGATTCGAACTCGTCGATGGTTGCGTCCGAGATGAGAATTCGCCCGGATCGCCGCACCGAATCGAACGCCAGTCGAGGGACGGAACGGGGCAGAAGAACGGCGCTGACAAGCACGCTGGTGTCAATCACGACGCGCAGGTCACTCGCCATTCAGAAGCGACTCCAGAGTCTCGGGGGTCAATCCGCGGGCTGCTGCCCTGGCGCCGATTTCGTCCATTAGGACCTCGAGCGGGCGCGCCGGTGGTTCCGTCAGCTCCTTCAGTCGCAGACGAAGCAGCAGTTGCAGTTTCTTCTGTTGCTCCGGTGACACGGCGGCGAACGCCCGTGCCGTCTGCTCATCGACATCAAGCTGAATTATGGAACTCATCGGGAACCCCTTTCGAACATCTATTGTACTGGTCATCCACGACGAAAGGGAATGGCGTCTTCTCCCTCGTTCTCCAGATCCGCTGGGGAATCTCAGTTCGCGGGGGAAATGACGCTTCGTGTCATCCCCGCGCACGGATACCACGGCCCATGAGTCCGGAAAAGATGGCTTCGAACGAGGGGATCCCAAGCTCCGCTTGGGATTCAGGAACACCGACGCTCCAAGTCCCGTCGCGTCACAACGAGGATCGTCGCTCAAGGGAGTTGTGGGTGCCTGGATGCGGAGCCAACCGGCTGAAGCCGGGACGACTAGCGCTTATCAACCCCTCTTCGGCACTTTTCGGAGTAGATTCAGCCCGGACGGCCCGCTTTCCCCGGCCGCGACCTTCGATCTACGATCCTCGCTCCTCAGTCCTCGATCCACCACTCCCCTCCCCAGCGCTCGCGACCTCGACGATGTCCCCTCCTTCGATCAGCCGGCGGAGCAGGATCTCATCGACCCGGCCGCGGAAGCGAATCACGTCGTCCACCTGGACGACAGGGATGCTCGTGCCGAACCGTTCCTGTAATTCGGGGCGCGTGTCGATGTTGATCTCTTCGATCTCGGGGAGGTAATCGAGGTAGTTGGCCAGCACCGCCTTGGCGTCGTCGTTCT
>JAGVKR010000802.1 GCA_020050375.1 Planctomycetales bacterium | reverse complement strand
ATACGAATGCTGGAAAGCGTTCCCTGCGAGAAAGTCGTGCCCGGATTTGGTTCGTGGGGGGCGCAGAGCGTGATCGCCCGTCAGCGACGGTTCCTCGAGGAGCTCCGATCGCAGGTTGGTTATGCAGTCGCGCTGGGCAAGCCGCCCGAGGCGCTCGAACAGCACGTGCGGATTTCGCCCGACTTTCAGGTGTGGATGCCCTACGACACACCGGTCGCCGAGGATCTGCTGTACGTTTATCGCGAGCTGACGGTGCCGGTCGCTCCTTACAGCGGTCGCGAGCCGCGCTCGGACGATGGTTCTCCGCACGCGCTGGCTCTCATCGGTGACGGGCCGCACGAGCCGCAGCATCTCGAACGGGGCTTGCGTCCCGCCTTCGAAGCGGCGGGAGTCGTCCCGCATTTCACCGTCGACGTGCGGGCCCTCTCGGCCGAAAACCTGGCGCGGGTGAAACTGCTCGTCATTCTGCGCGACGGCCTGATGCGCCCGACCGACGATCCGAGAACATTCTACGGCTGGGTCACGAAAGAACACGAGCGGACTGTGGTCGAGTTCGTCGAGAAGGGGGGCGCGTTCCTGAATCTGCACAATGCGCTGGGCCTCTATCCCGATGACGGCCCCTATCTCAAGCTGGCCGCCGGCCGTTACATCGGACACGGCCCGCTGGAGCGTTTTCGCGTCGAGCCGGTCGATCGCGAGCATCCCGTCACGCGCGGCATCACGCCCTATTTTGTCGCGGACGAGCAGCACACGCCGGTCGTCGATCGGCCGCGGGTGAAGCTCCTGTTTCGCAGCCGTTCGGATGGGGGCATCGAAGGGGACGCCGGGTGGGTTTACGAACCCGGCGCCGGCCGGCTGTGCCACCTCGCCAACGGTCACACCCGCGAAGCCCTGCTGCACCCGACGTACCAGCAGGTCTTGCGGAATGCGATTCTCTGGTGCGTGAGGCGCGACCCGCCGGCGCCCTGACGATTCGATTCAACGATAACGTTCCGTCAACGCGATCGTTCGACGTGCGCCAACATCGCGCGGCAGGCCGTTTCGCATTTGCGGCATTCCTCGGCACAGCGCGACATGAGTTTGTCGTCGCCGCGCTCGTCTTCTTCCTGCTCTTCGACGAGTCGCGCTTTACGACCGGCCAGACGATCGTAGCCAGCGGCGGCCGCGTGATGCTCCCGTGACGCAGGGACGGGGCCGTTTTTCACCCGGGTTACGCTTGAAATAGACCAGACCCCGGCCCGCAATCCGGCTCACAGCGTATTGCCGACCGCGAAGAGTGCCAGATTGTAATAGATCATCACGCCCAGCATGTCGGACAGGGAGGCGATCAGCGGGTTGGACATGATGGCCGGATCCATCCCCAATGAACGCAAAGCCATCGGCAACAGCGTCCCATTGACCGTCCCGAGCATGACGACCAGTGCAACCGCCCCGGCGAGAATCGAGGCATTGAGCATGGGGATGTCGATGAGGGCAAAACAGAAGGCCAGCGAGGCCATGACCGCTCCGAGCGCCATTCCCGTTGCCACCTCGCGACGCAGAATACGGTACTGAACGTGTCGTCCCATATCGCCCAGAGCCAACGCGCGGATGACCAGCGTCGCCGACTGCGATCCGGCATTTCCGCCGCTGGCCAGAACGAGAGGCAGAAAGCGGACCAGCCAGGCAAAGCGTTTGGTCGTTTCGTCGAATCGCTCGAGCAACTCGGCTGTCCCCAGGCCGGCGACGAGCAGCAGGACCAGCCAGATTCCGCGCTTCCAGGCGAGCGTTACGAACGGGGTCGAAAGATAGGCGTCTTGCAAGGGCTCGACGCCGCCCATCCGGTGGACGTCCTCGGTGGCTTCCTGCTGCAACACGTCGAGCACGTCGTCGTGGGTGATGATCCCCACCAGCCGCCCCTGGTCGTCGACGACCGGCATGGCAATGAAGTCGTATCGCGCCATTTTCTTGGCAACGACCTCCTGGTCTTCGTCGACACGAACCGAAATCACGTCACGATCCATCATTTCGGTGACGAGCGTCTCAGGACGGGCCAGAATCAACTTTCGCAGCGACACGAATCCGTGCAGGTGCCGGGCGTCGTCGAGAACATACAGGTAATAAATCGTCTCTCGATTCGGCGCCTGGCTGCGCAATTGTCCGAGAGCGTCGAGCACCGTCATGTCCTCGCGGAGCGAGGCGTATTCGGTGGTCATGATCGACCCGGCACTGTGCTCGGGATACGACAGCAGCTTGCGGATGTCGCTGCGCTCCGCCTGAGCGATGAGCGGCATCAAGAGCTCGACCTGGGCCTGATCCATATTCTTGATCAGGTCGACGCGATCGTCGGGAGCCATCACCTCCAGCAACGCCGAGAGGTGGGGCTTGTCGAGGCAGGTGACCAGCTCGACCTGCCGCGCGAGGTTGAAATACTCGAAGATCTCCACTTGGCGCTGCAGGGGAGACTGCGAAAGGACGCGCCAGACTTCCTCATTCGAGAGCGCGTCGAGCGTCTCAGCGATGACGCCGGCGTGAAAGACCTCGCAGAACTCCCGCATCGCCCGCGCGTCGTTCTCGAGCAGCATCTCCCGGAGCTCGGGCAACAGCAGTGGATCGTACATGGAGTGCTCGCCGAGATTAGGTCTGTTTTCTGCCGCCCGAGACCGCCCGAACGAGTGCTGCCGTTCCCGACGAAAGATGATCCGGCGATCGCTCAAGTATGACACAGCCGCCGGCAACCGGAATAGAAAAACCTCGGCGGAAAAAGGATTTTCCACCGAGGGTTGTGTCTGCGTCTGATCCGAGCGGGCAGGACTGTGACCAGCCGGACGCGGTTCACCGCTTCGAGAACTGGAAGCTGCGGCGAGCTTTCTTATGGCCGTACTTCTTGCGTTCGACCATTCGGTCGTCGCGCGTCAGGAAACCACCGTCGCTGAGCGGGCCGTGCTTTTCGGGCTCCAGAGCCTGGATGGCACGGGCGATCCCAAGGATCATTGCGCCGGCCTGGCCGTTGATCCCGCCGCCGCTGGCGCGAACGGCAATGTCGACTTTGCCGAGCATTTCAGTGACGACGAGCGGCGCCAGGATCATCAGACGCAGGCGCTCGACCGGAAAGTATTCTTCGAAGGCCCGATCGTTGACAGTGATCGCGCCTTTCCCCTTCTTCAATCGGACTCGGGCAACCGCCGTCTTCCGCCGACCGGTTCCCATGGCCGTCCCGTGCTTGTCGATTCGACCTCGAATCGTCGTCGGCATGCGGAGGGCCGTTTCGGGAACTGCGGAGCCGATCGTGAGGCCGGCGGCTACACCTTCGGCGGCCACACCTTCAGCGGCCACACCTTCAGCGGCAGGGGCGGAACTCTCGGACGACTCTGCCGCGACCGCATCGGTCGGGGTTTCGTTGGGTTCCGCGGAGGGCAACTCGCTCGTCTCGTTTTCCATTTCCATCATCGTTCCGTTGTCGGAGCGCTCAATCGGGAATCAAAAGGGGTCTCTCCCCGCAAACATCGTTACTTCGGGGAAACAAGGGCCTAAAGCGTGCGCGGCTCGGGAACCTGCGCCTGGTGCGGGTGCTTGTCGCCGCGATAGAGCTTCAGTTTTTTCAGCATCTGCCGGCCCATTTTTGTCTTGGGCAACATCCGGCGGACGGCGAGCCGGAGCACTTCTTCGGGCTTGCGCTCGATCATCTCCGCCGCCGGGGTGAGTTTCAGGCCATTGGGGTAGCGCGAATAGCGCTGATACGTCTTCGTGAGCATTTTTGCCGTGAAATTCGGATGCGTCGGATGGGCCATCGGACGGCCGCCAAATCGCACCTTCTCGGCGTTGATCACGACGATGAAATCGCCACAGTCGACGTGCGGCGTGTACGTCGGTTTGTGCTTTCCCATCAAGACCGTGGCGAGCTTCACGGCCAAACGGCCGACCACTTGCCCATCGGCATCGATCAGCATCCAGTCCGGCTTGACTTCACCCGGTTTCGCCAAAAACGACTTCGTCACGATCAAAATCCCCAAAGACAAAAGTAAGGCTGCCGATATCCCGCGGCAATTGCCCTGTCACGACGACTCTGTTTCAGCCGACCAGGCAACGCTGACAGGCCGCCGGCGGCGAATTGCCCGTTTCAGTTCCCCCCGCTGCATAATCCGGGAATCCATCGGCCACAAGCTGGCGCATTGAATTGGGCCGGATTGGAGCGGAAGCAGGTAGGTTAGCGAGTTCCTGATGGGTGTTCAACGTCAGCGGGAAAAAACGCATCCGGGAAGATCGGTTGCCGGCAATCGAGGTTCGGGGAGTCCTGCACTCCAACAAATCCTGTCCGGAATCACCCCCAAAAATCTCCATTTTGGCTTCGTTTGTGCTCGTTCCACGCCGTCGCGCCCCTCTGGATGGTGCCGCTCGGCAATCAGCCGAACATTTGACCCGCCAACCGGTTCCGTCATACGGATGCCTTTTGCCAGACCGACGAACTGGTGCGGCAGAGGACGTCTCGAATCTGGAAAACTGCCGGGAATTTGTCGGGGAATTCCTCGTGAATTCGCCGCTCGGCCGGGTTATGATGACACCGATTTCCTGTCGCCCCTTCGGGCTACGTCTCGCCAGTTCTTCGGGACAGGAACTTAATGGGCCGCCATCATGCGTCGCGCAGTCTGGGGATTGGCGATGGGTCTGCTCGGCGCCGTGCTGGCGTACGATCTCTCCCTTGCCGCAGGCTGGTGGAAAGTTCAGCGAACTCACGCACGGCCGGGGTTCACCGCCCGTAAGTTCGTCGATGTGAACGGCGAAGAATTCGGCTACGTCCTCTTCGTCCCTCACACTCTGCCGGCAGCCGAAAAACCGGCGCTGCTGCTCTTTCTGAACGGGTTCGGCGAGAACGGCAAAGACGGCGTGTCGCAGATCAGCAACAACTTCGGCGTCTCGGTCTGGGAGACGCGGCGCAATTTTCCGATGATCTGCCTGGCCCCGCAGTGCCACGACAACTGGAGCTCCGGTTCCCCGGACATGCTGCGGGCGATCGCCATTCTCGATCAGGTGATCGAGGAATACGGCGTCGACCCCGATCGAGTCTATGTCACGGGTGTTTCGTCCGGCGGAGCAGGGACGTGGAGCATCGCGGCCGCCTATCCGGGAAAGTTCGCCGCGATTGTCCCTCTTTCCGGGACGTGCAGTCTCTCGCCCGAGGCGGTCGTCAGCGCTTACGCCGAACATGATCTCGCGATCTGGAATTTCTACAACGACGGCGATGTCCCCAGTCTCGTCGAGAACAATCGCACGTTTCGCGAGCGGCTGCTCGACGCGGGGCTCAGTCCGCTTTTCACGGAATACCAACAAGGTCACCACGACTCCTGGAACGCGGGCTACCGGACGGCGGCGCTGTACGAATGGCTCAGCCGCCAGAGCCGCCGCGGCAATGCGCAATCGGCCGCCGGAGCGCGGTTTCGCCGGCTGCTGCACGACGCTTCGATTCGGGACGAATGGCGATTCGCCAGACCGGGCGAGTGGAATCTCGCCGACGGAATTCTGCGATGCGGCGGCGACACCGCAGGCCAGGCGAGCAACCTGATGCTTGCCCGGGAGGTCGCCGATTTCGAGTTGCATTTCGATTTCCGCTCGGCCAGCGACGCCTCCTGCGAACTGCTCCTCGATCCATTCGACGATCCCACATT
>JAGVKR010000554.1 GCA_020050375.1 Planctomycetales bacterium | reverse complement strand
TGATCCGTGACACAAGGCTCACCCGACCGCGGCCCGCCGCCAACGCCTCGGCTGCCGCAAACCGCCGCCGACTGCGCTCGTCAAGCACTGGATCGAGCGCCTCGTAGCGCAAACGGATCGCCGCGTCGTCAATCACGTCGCGACTCTATAAAATTCCGACTCACCGGGGGAATCCCGCGCCACAAAAAATCTCAGCCCGCGATTCACTTATTTATCAGCGTGCCCTAAGTCCGCTCGTCGTCATTCAGAACGATGCCGTGATCGGCAGGTTACCCCTGGCGACGCCCACCACCGAGAAGGTCCGGTAGATCGACGTCAGCACCTTGTCGTACTCATAGAGCGGATCGTTCGTGACATAAATTACGTCGCGAGCCTGCAATCCGAACTGCTGTGCGACAAAGATGGACACCGGCTGAAACAGGTCCAGCCGAAAGACCCGCGCCCGGGCGGTCGGATTCGTCTCCAAATCCCCCATCCTGAACACATAAACGCCCGTTTTGTTGGCGCGCACGTCCGACAGACCGCCAACAGTTCCCAAAGCCTCCAGCAGGCTGAGGTTCTGTTTGGACATCTCGACGTTGCCGGACCTCTGGACAGCACCCAACACCGTAATCATCCTGGAATTCGGCCGTACGACGATTTCGTCGCCCTTCTGGACAGCGATATCGCTCCCGGCGAGCAAGTCGGAGAACTGGGCCGTCAGAATGACCTGCCCCTGCCGGCGCACCACCACCTGAAGCTGATTGGCCCCCGAGCCGGTGGCTCCCGCAAAACCACCGCTCTGGATGGCGACCGGACCGCCCGTCTTGTTGATGGCGTCGACCACCGTGCGGACGTCCTCGAGCATCGAGATCCGCCCGGGATTCTTGACGTCCCCGGATACCATCACCGAATGGGTGCGTGGCGAATCAAACTCGACGATGACCTCGGGTTCCTGCACCCTGTTGCCGAGCTGCTCGATGATGCGGCGCTCGATCTGATTCAAATCGAGGCCGGCGACCTGCACGACCCCGACGACCGGGACCTTGATGGTGCCGTCCTCGGACACGCGTTGAATGCCCAGATCGGCGCTCTGCCCCTGGATGGTCGGGAAGATGTTGCCGCCGTAGCGCTCGAAGATGCGCACTTTCAGCGAATCGCCCGGGCTGGCGGTGAGGCGCACGGCGGGAGAGACGCTGCTGGTCGCCGACGGGCGGTCAACGCTAGCTGGCTGGCGATAGGCGGCAACCGTAGTCGGCGTGAGGTCGACGACATCGAACGGCAGAGCTTCCGTGCTGGTCGTTTGGGCACCGCCCATCCACGGGCCGTCGCCGGGCAATGCCGTGCACGCGCCAACGCCGAGGCTCAGGCCGACAGCAGCCGGTCGCGCGGCGGCGCACAACCGGCTCAAAATTGTCAAATTCCGATCTTCGTCAGGAGTGGTACCGCGCCATGCGCCGCGTTCCATCCATGCTCTTACCTGTCCAGTAATTAGCCCGCGCAGGCGCAAGCGCTCCCCTGGCTCACCTGGGGGCTTTCGACTCAACCTTTCAATCGCCTGCTGACTGAGTCGTCGACATCGAAAAGCTCTGTAAATCCGCTCACCAAAGGGCAATCCGGCGCCAGCCCCGGCAAAGCAGTGTAGGCCGAGCATCGAGGAGAAAATGATCAATCTCCGCATTGGCAGGGATGAGCCTGCTCTGAGCGCCGATGAGCGGGGTTGACGGGCTGGTACGGCGTAGCCGTGGTCGGCGCCTCGGGATTAGCCGGATCGGATGGAGATAGCTCCGGCAAGGGCGGCGAACTGCACGCCGCAGGCGCCAGGGCGAGCGCCAGGAATAGCAAATGTTTCATGTACGGCGATCCGAACGAAGGTTGACCGAAAACGGCTACCCGATACCCACCGTCATTCGACGGAGAGATCAGCCACGTCCGTGCAGATTAGGTGTTCGGCCGTACGGACTCAGGGCGTACTGACCGGACACGCGCTCTAGCGCGGACCGGATCAGCCACGCTTGGGGGGTCGCTCAGTGCGGTCGTTTGACCGACCCTCGAGCATATCGGCCAACGCAACGATGCGAGAGACCGACAGTTCGGAGCTTCCCAGAAGCCCGATAGGAGGAGCAGCCAGAGCTGCGTGGCAGGCAACGGTGCAGCACGTGCCCGACGGGTGTCCGCCAGCACGACCCTCAGAACACGGGACCGAGGTCTCTCTTTGGTGGTCAACGTGCACAGCCAAATCCGCTGGGAGTTCCGACGCGGCTGAGTCGCGTGCATGGTGTGTGGCAGATGTCACCTGCATCGACGCGTGACGCTCTTGGGTATCGGTTGCTATGCGTCCTTCATGCACGGCGGCCCCGCCAGCAGCCAGAACGAATCCCGCCGCGGCGAGCAATAGCACTCGCATGAGACGATAGACGAGATTGGTTCTGAACATTGGCGAAAAAATGGCGCGCACTCCCATCCTTGTCAATCCGACCATCGCAAACTCGGTTTTCTCGTTCGCGAAACTTCGTTCCCGTCAGAAAAGGGCCCGTAAGACTTGCAATCGCCCTCCGACTTTCGAGCAGTTCCATCAGTTCGTCGATTTTCGTTTGCCGGTCACGACTGGTGCCGCCGTGGAAGGCATGCGTAACGCAATGCTGCAGGTGATCGCGCAGGATCTCCTGTTCATCGGGCGCCTGGTCGATCGCTTCAAGGCCCAGCAGCAGGCCGACGATCGGGGCGAAGGGAGGCGGCGGCCGTGGGCGAGCCGACCGCGGACGGCACACGCATCAGATCGGAAGAGCAC
>JAGVKR010000782.1 GCA_020050375.1 Planctomycetales bacterium | reverse complement strand
GGAACCGATGCGGCGACGCGGGTCCAGACGTTGTATCGGTTCATCTTCGCGCGTCCCGCCGAGGCGGAGGAAGTCGCCACAGGAACGGCGTATCTTTCCAGCCCTCAGCCGCCGGCCGAGCCGACGCTCGCCGACGACTGGCAATATGGATTCGGAGCATACGACGAAACCCCCCGAACGACGATTGGATTTGCTCCGCTCCCGCACTTTCAGGAGGGAATGTGGCGTGGCGGACCGCAACTGCCCGACCCGACGTTCGGCTGGACGATGCTGACGGCCGATGGGGGACACCCCGGCGGCAATGCGAAACTATCGGCCATCCGTCGCTGGACCGCGCCACACGCCGGCGTGATCCGCATCGCGGCGACGCTCGCGCACCCCGCCGAACAGGGAGACGGCGTCCGTGGGCGGGTCGTTTCGAGTCGCACGGGTGAACTGGGAAGCTGGATCGCCCATCATGGGCAAGTCGAGACGAAGCTCGAACGGGTCGAAGTTGCCAAGGGGGAAACGATCGACTTCGTCGTCGACTGCCGGACGAACGAAAGCTTCGATTCGTTCTCGTGGCCACCCACGATCACAATGACGACCGCCGGAGAGGGGGCCGACGCGATACGACAATGGACGGCAACCAGCGACTTCCGCGGCCCGGCGGGCGCATCGGCAACGCTCACGCCCCTCGAACAATACGCCCAGGCACTGTTGCTGACGAATGAGTTTGTGTTTGTCGATTGAACGAGAGACAATGTTAGTCGGTATCAAGGCTGCCAGTTGGGATGGCGCCGGACGAGGTCTTGGCTCTAGGCAGGATGTACAGGTGCTTGATGAAAGCGACAAAAAAGAAAGATCTCGCCAAAGGTGCTCGCAAATATCAGCTACAGGTCGTCATCGAGGTTGACGAGGATGGAAAATACGTCGCCTGGTGTCCGGCGCTGGAGGCCTGTTACACGCAGGGGGACACATTTGAAGAAGCGATGGAGAACATTCGAGACGTGATCGCGATCTGCATCGAAGAGCGGACGAGCCGCTCGAACGGCGGCGACCTGCGTTACCCGGAGGTGATCGGCCTGCGGCAGGTTGAGGTGACAATATGACTGAGGGCCGATTGCCCATCCTGCGCCCTCAGGAAGTCGAGCGAGCGCTGTTCAAGATCGGATTTGTGCTGCTCCGAAAGTCACCAGGAAGCCATCGTCGATACGGACATCCCGACGGGCGCAAGACGACGATTCCCTTCCATAAGGGAAAGACAATCGGCCGTGGTTTATTGAGAAAGATTCTGCGAGACATCAACACGACAGCGGAAGAGCTTTCGGCACACCTTTGACGCGACCTGCGAATGAATCCATCCCTCCCCACTCCGAATTCCGAACTCCGCATTCCCATCTCGCGTCGCGAGCTGCTCGCACGATCGGGCATGGGCTTCGCCTCGCTCGGTTTGGCCGGTTTGCTGTCGGACGATGCGGCGCTGCTCTCTTCCGCCGGGGCCGCGCAGGCTTACACCAACCCGATGCTCCCGAAAGCGCCGCACTTTCCGGGAAAGGCCAAGCATGTCATTCATCTGTTCATGAACGGCGGCCCCTCGCACGTCGACACGTTCGATCCCAAGCCGTCGCTTACGAAATATGCGGGGCAAAATCTTCCCAACGAAAACCTGCGGACCGAGCGGAAGACCGGGGCGGCGTTTCCCTCGCCTTACAAGTTCCAGAAATACGGGCAGAGCGGAATCGAAGTCAGCGAGATTTTTTCGCACGTTGCCGAATGCATCGACGACATTTGCGTCGTCCGCTCGATGCACGCTAACGTCCCCAATCACGAACCGTCGCTGATGTTGATGAACTGCGGCGATCAGACGCAGGTTCGCCCCAGCGTCGGGTCGTGGATCACCTACGGCCTGGGGACCGACAACCAGAACCTCCCCGGCTTCATCGCCATGTGCCCCGGCGGCTACCCCATCAAGGACGCCGAGAACTGGCAGGCGGCGTTTCTCCCCGGCGCCTACCAGGGGACGTACATCGACTCGAAGCACACCGAGATCGACAAGCTCATCGCCAATATCCGTAACGGCACGCTCTCGTCCAAGCAGCAGCGACGGCAGATCGATCTCGTCCAGGAGCTGAATCGCCGTCACGCCGAGAAACGGCAGAACGAAGCGGGCCTCGAAGCCCGCATCCACTCGCTCGAATTGGCGTACCGGATGCAGATCGAAGCGACCGACGCCTTCGATGTCAGCCAGGAACCGAAGCACATTCTCGACATGTACGGCGAAGGAACGAACGCCCGGCAGATTCTGATCGCCCGCCGTCTGATCGAACGGGGTGTGCGCTACGTGCAGCTCTGGCACGGCCAGGGACAGCCTTGGGACAATCACGACGATATCGAAGTCAACCACCGCAAGCTCGCCGGCCAGTGTGACCAGGCGATCGCCGCGTTGCTCAAAGACCTCAAGCTGCGGGGCCTGCTCGACGAAACGCTCGTCATCTGGGGCGGCGAGTTCGGCCGCACGCCGACGGTCGAGCTGCCACAGGCGGGGGCCAACGCCGGCAAGATCAACGGCCGCGACCACAACCACCACGGCTTCACGATGTGGCTGGCCGGCGGAGGAATCAAAGGGGGGACGGTCTACGGCGCCACCGACGAGTTCGGCTTCCAGGCGGTCGAGAGCAAAGTCCACGTCCACGACCTGCACGCCACCGTGCTGCACCTCCTGGGCTTCGACCACACCCGCCTCACCTACCGCTACGCCGGCCGCGACTTCCGCCTGACTGACGTCGAGGGAAATGTCGTCCGCGAGCTGCTCGCGTAGCCATCGGGGTCAGGTCTATTTTCCGGCGACGTCGCGCCACACAAAACGGTGATCCGTCATTGCCGGAAAATGGACCTGACCCCCTCGCGCGAGTGGACGTCCGTGGTTCTGAACGGGACAGGTCCATTTTTCGTGAGAGGGACCATCGCGCGTTCTGCTCGCGAGCTATTTCCCGAAACGGTCGAGCGAAAAATAGACCAGTCACCGGTCTACGATTGCCGCGCACCATCATTCGCGCGGCGCCGCGTCCCCCGAAACTTTCGCTTCGACCCTTTCCACCAGCAGCCCCGCATCGTCGGTCGTCTCGGCGGTTGAGACCAAGCGGAGGTAGCAGATTCCGAGGGTCTCGCGTCGTTGTGGCAGCGTCGCAATCTTCCGACCGTTGACCGAGACGACACACTGCCGCTGGTCGGTGTCCCAGTCGAACGCGAGATCGATCCACTGGTCAATCGGAAGTTTATTCCTGGCATCGATCGAGCCATCGGCCGCGATCGGGAAATGGAACAGGTTCTGGAACTGGTCCAGCTCGTCGAAGGGAACCGAAAAGTGATCGGTGATTCCGATCCGCGCGCCGGCAAAGCCCGGCTTCAATCGAAGCCGCAATCGTAACTGGCCTTTCGCGTCGGCGGGGAAATTCCAGACGGCAGCGGCGGGCCAGTCGGGCTCGCTCTTGCGAAGAGCCAGCACCTGTCGATCGGGCCGTTGCGGATGCGGGACGAGCTCGACCCCCTTCACGCCGAACACCGACCATTCCTCGAGCCCGTGCTGGAAGTCGTCAGCGCGCGACGTCTCGTAGAGCCAGGCCGGGTCGATGAATAGATTGAAGTTGGGACTGGGAAGTCCCGTCGTCGAGATGACCTTGCCGTCGTTCACGGCACACGGGATCGGGTAAGTCGCGCCGTGATCGCCACGCGGCGGGGGCGGCTCATGCCGCCGGGGATTTTTCGCGATCTCCCGGAAGCCGCGCCAGGTTTTTCCGTCATCGGCCGAAATCGCCCCGTGCAGCACGTGCCG
The DNA here is from genome assembly GCA_020050375.1 of Planctomycetales bacterium. Classification (GTDB taxonomy): domain Bacteria; phylum Planctomycetota; class Planctomycetia; order Planctomycetales; family Planctomycetaceae; genus SIAF01. The sequence continues at coordinate 3,825 of JAGVKR010000782.1, read as the reverse complement.
GCCGCCGTATGCATAGGGAAACCGCAGGCAATTGTTCCACAACATCACGATCCGCCCGTCGTCGAGGCGGACCAGCCCCGCCGGCGAGTCGGACGAGAGAATCCGCGTCGGTTGCGGCTTCGACCAGGTCCCGCCGTCCTTCGAGAACGATTCGTAGAAGCGTCCGTGCTGTGTGCGGATCAGCATCCACACCCGGCCGTCGCTCAGTTCGACGACGACCGGCTCGATTGCCCCGTATGTCCCCAGATCGGGGGCGAGGACTTTGAGGGGCGTCGGCGATTCCTTCCACGTTGCTCCACCGTCGTCGGAGTAAAGCACCGTGCTGTCGAACGTTCCCATGTAAGTGTAAGCGTCAAACCCTTCGCCGCGCTCGGCCCAGGTGCGGTTCGTCTTGTACGAGAACGGGAGCACGATCCGTCCGCTGCGCATCTGGATGACACAGTTGAGCGAACCGGTATAGCCTTCCCAGATCCGCCGCGGTTGCTGCCAGCGCGTCCGTCCGTCGAACGAGCGCGCATACCAGATGTCGATGTCCAGCCCCGAAGGGATTTTCTTGCGGGACTTGAGCAGAAACACGTGCAATTCTCCGTCGCGGTCGACGAGCGGCTCGGGGCTGCCGAAGCCCGCGTCTTCCTTGGGAATCGACATCAGCGCCCGGACTTCCCCCCACGTCTTTCCGTTGTCCCCCGAAAAACGTCCTGCCAGGTCCGTTCCGTCTTTCGTATTCCGCAGGAAGATGGCCGCGAGCTGTCCGTCGGGAAACCTGACCAGGCGCGCGACCTCTTTGAGGTCGGTGAGAAACGACGGCGGCGGCGCGGAGGACGCTGCCACCGGTGGGTCGGCGGCTGGGGCGCTCTCGTTCGTGATTGCGAAAACGCCGATGATGGCGGTCGAAATGACAACGATCGTTCTGAAAACGCGCTGACCGGTCAAAGTCACCTCTCGGTTCGGATCAGGTCCGCATGCTTCTCGCGGATTTTGCACACCTTCGGAATCGCATGGAACTGTATGTACGGCTGGCCCGGATTCTGCCGGGCGTAATCCTGGTGGTACGCTTCAGCGGGGTAGCACGCCGTCAATGGTTCGAGCGTCGTGACGATCGGGCGCGGGAACGCTTTGCCTTCGTTCAGCTTCTTGATCTTCGCCGCGGCGGCCACTTTCTCGGCTTCATTCACGTAGAAGATCACCGAGCGGTATTGCGTGCCGATGTCGTTTCCCTGGCGATTGAGTTGCGTCGGGTCGTGGGCGTCGAAGAACACATCCAGCAGCCGGTCGTAACTGAGCCGCTTGGGATCGTAGGTGATCCGAATCACCTCGGCGTGCCCCGTGTCGCCGCGACCGACGCGCTCGTAGTTGGCCGTATCTTTCGTTCCCCCCGCATACCCGCTCTCAACGTCGCTCACTCCCTCAAGCTGCTCGAACGCCGCCTCGGTGCACCAGAAACACCCACCCCCCAACACGGCCGTCGCTGTGTGCCCGGATTTCCCGGTCCCCGGTCCCAGTTCCCCGGTCCCCTCCCCCTCCGCCGCCGGATCGGCCAACTCCCCCAACCGCTCGCTCGGCGTGAACGTCAGCGATTCGGAATTGAGACAAAACCTCAACCCGGTCGGCCGCGGCCCGTCATCGAAAACGTGCCCGAGGTGGGCATCGCACCGCCGGCAGAGGATCTCGACGCGGACCATCCCATGCTCGAAGTCCGGATGCTCGGCGACATTCCCCTGCGCGATTGGCTGAAAGAAGCTCGGCCACCCGGTTCCCGAATTGAACTTCGCATTCGAGGAGAACAGCGGAAGCCCGCAGCAGACACAGGCGTAGACCCCCTCCATCTTGTTGTCGAGCAACGTCCCGCAGAAGGCGCGCTCCGTCCCCTTGCTCCGGGCGATCTGGAATTGGCTGGGCGAGAGCCGTTTCCGCCATTCGTCGTCGCTCAATTCAACTCGCGGCGACTCGACCGGTCCGACGATTTTTCCCTCTCGATTGAAGACGTAGATGCGAACCATGAACGGATCCTCGATGGGCGAATTCTCTACGAAACGACTGCCTGTCGTCTTTGAATGACCAGGTAAAGCAATCGGCTACCAGGGGCGGGACGCCTGCGGCATATCGAAAGTGCCCCAATCGAAGCTCCAATGAGCCGCTGCGGCCTCTTCTGAATGGCTTGGTTCAAGAACAGCGACTCCTGCAACTCCATCTTGACCTTCCGTTTGTCTTCGAGGAACCCGTTGACTTAAGGGGGGAAGTTGCGATGGCTTTTTCTCAGCGGAAGAACACGAACGTCACGGCGATGAAGATCGGGATCAGAATTGCGATTGCGTAGCCCATGTAGCCGAAGAAGCCGGGCATTTCCACGCCGTTTTCCTCGGCGATCGCCTTGACCATGAAATTGGGGCCGTTGCCGATATAGGTGTTGGCCCCCATGAAGACAGCGCCGCAGGAGATGGCGGCGAGCAGTTCCGGCGCGCGGGCGACGGGGGGCAACTCCAGGAATAGCTTCAGGTACGCCGGGTCGGAAGTGCTGATGTGATTCAGGCCGCAGGCCGCCGAGGCAAACGTCAAATAGGTCGGCGCGTTGTCGAGAAAGCTCGAAAGCGTGCCGGTCGCCCAGAAGAACTGCCAGGGCTCTTTCACGCCCAGCTCGCTGCCATGCGCATTGAGGAGCAGGAGCGCGGGGGTCATCGTCACGAAGATCCCGGCGAAGAGGATCGCCACCTCGTTGATCGGCGTGAAGCTGAAGCGGTTGCTCTGATGGATTTCGCGCGGCGTCGTGAAATACGAAGCGATCGCCAGCAATATCAGCAGGCCTTCCTGGACTCCCTCGGGCCACTTTCCGTCGGCCGTGCCGAACCCCTTCCCCGAGCCGTAGATCACGGCGATGACGCCGAGAAGAAACAGCAGGTTGTGCAGGCCGAGGACGCTGAGCGGCTCGTGCTTCTGCACTTCTTCGAGCTGCGACCCGGGGCGTTCCTTCTCTTCGCGGGCGAAGATCGACTGGTCGAGCACGTTGAAGATCACCAAGAGCAGCCCGTTGACGAAGAGCCACTCCTTCCACAGACGCAGCGTCCATTCGAAGGGGACGCCGGCAAGGAATCCCAGGAAGAGGGGGGGGTCGCCCAGGGGAGTCAGCAAGCCCCCGCAGTTCGAGACGATGAATATGAAAAACACGACGACATGGGCGCGCTTCACTCGCGGAGCGTTGGCCCGCAGCAACGGACGGATCAGCAGGACCGACGCCCCCGTTGTCCCCACGAAGCTGGCGATGAGCGCCCCGAACGCCAGGAGCCCCGTGTTGACGAGCGGCGTTCCCGATAGCGACCCCCGCACGTAAATTCCGCCGCTGATCACAAACAGCGCCGCCAGCAGCGCAATGAACGAGACGTATTCCTTCAGCTTGTGAACGAGCTCGTGGACCCCCAGCTCGCCAAAGGTCATTACGAGATACAGAATCAGCGGCACCGACAGGCCCGCGGCGATGATTCCCTTGTTCCGGTTGTGTTCCCACCAATGCGCTGCAAACAGCGGCATGATGGCGATGCACAACAGGAGGGCCGCGAACGGCGCGATGGTCCACACGGGAAGGCTGGCCGCGGGGAATCCCGCCGCGTGCGCTTCGTCGGCGGCCAGACCCGTCGCCGGAATGCAAGCCAGCAGGATCGCGAAAAGGACCATACCCCAGCGAGCGGCGGGCTTCATCCCCGCCGTCCGCAGAAAAACCCGAATGTCGAAAGACAAATGTCTTAGGACATCCGAAAGGACCAAAATCAAAAACTGACAGAACACCCACCGTTTCGACTTTTTGGTTTGGGCTTTCGTTAGACATTTGATTTT
>JAGVKR010000083.1 GCA_020050375.1 Planctomycetales bacterium | reverse complement strand
ATCAATGGTGCTACCGCACAGTCGCCGGAATTGAGCTCACGACCTACATGGAGCCGGAAACCGACTATCTCTCGCGCACCGGCTATCGCCTTCCGTCCGAGGCCGAATGGGAATACGCCTGTCGCGCCGGAAGCACTGCGGCGTATTCGTAGGGCAACGATTTGGATTTGGGACGCCGGTTCGCCTGGAGCATGGAGAACGCCCGCTCTCGCCACTGGCCGGTTGGTTCGCTATGCCCGAATCGATTCGGGTTTTTCGACATGCACGGAAATGTGACCGAATGGATTGTGGAGCGGTATGAGCAAATTGTTGCCGACGGAAGCGATGTCGAAGAACAACCGGACGTCGGAGAAAAGCCGGAATCGGAATTGTGGAACGCGGAACGCGTCAAGCGGGGCGGCTCGACGTTGGACGTCCTCCAGTACCATCGTGCTGCCAATCGTCGCCCCTCCCGGGCGCACGCAGACCTCTCATTTCACACTGGATTCCGCGTGGCGCGAACGGTAAGGTGAATGGCCATTCACTCGCAATCGCTGCGTGTATCGCGCGCATAGTTCTCAGGGGCGGATTGCCGCAAAACATCCTTCTGCGCGATCCATAGTGGCCGCTTTCCAGGAGACAACTCATGGCAGACAATTGGGTCCTGTACGACAGCAGAGTGATGAACCACATCTTTGAGCCGGAAATGAGAGAATGCATCCGGATTCTGCGTGGCTCCTGCAAAGACCATAAAGAGCTGGATTTTCCGGACGAACCCGATACCGAGAAGGGCGCCGAGGTGCGAAGGAAGTTGATCCGGAAGATCAACCGCAAGCACGCAATCGGCGCCGGGAACAAGAAAAACTGGACGAAAGTTCGTTGCTTGTACGACGATTTGGGCGAAAAGATCAAAATCGTCATCGTGTACCATATGTTGAAGCATCGCGGGAAGAAGTGGAGTGTCAGCATCGGGTTCGACCTGACTGTCGCTGAGCTTCCGGAGCCAAAAGACCCCCCCGGTGCGCTCATCCAAGAATACAAGAAATGGGCCAAGAAAATCTGCAACCAACTGAAAGCCGATCTGACCGACACGACGGTCTTAGATGCGACGTCCTTACTTTCCATCGATAACCAAAGTAATGACACCGAGTCTGTAACGGCGCTGAGAAGTACGCGGATCGGAGAATTGATGTACACCTGTGAGAACGACGTGTATACGAAGACTCTTTTCACGATAGTGGAACGTGGACTTAAGCCGATTGTGGCAGGTTTCGGTTATCCCGGCGAAACACAGATGCGTGTCACGGAATACAAGCTCGTTTAGGTCAGAGCGCCGTCATGATTTTTGAAGAGGTGCATTGGCGGCCATGCATGGCACAGAGCGGGCATTCCCTGCTCGGGTTTGAATCACACTCGCACGAGGCTTGATACTAATGACGATGAATCCTGATCCGACGCCAGACCCAAGCGATCCTCCGGGTAAAGTCCGGTTCGGAGCGGCTGGCGGAGAGGCCTACTGCGACGATGTGGATCTGGTCATGGCTGTCCGGCAGACGGTCCGCGACCTGCAACAACTTCTCACGAAGCTGGATGAACTGCTGGGCAATGAAGGGCCTGCCGAGTCACCACCAGTTGCGAAGACAAAGACGAAGGCAAAGGGAAAGCGCGCAAAGAAGAAGAAATAGCCAGGACATCCGTGGAATCCCGTCCGGACGAGGCGATGATCCGCACTTCTGCGGTGTCGGATGATTAGGAATCCGTGTTCCGGGCATGCTGTTACGGTTCCAGGTTGTGACTTTGTCACGCGGCAATTTCTTGATCCGCAGCGCCGCCCTTCATTCGGAATCATCCTCACATGCGGCGCCCGATCGTGGCGGCAGTTCCGAAGCTCCTCATTTCCGTGGTGATCACTGTCCACAACGAAGGCGACGAGCTCCGCCGCACAATCGAATCGGTGCGGCAGAACACACTGGGCGACTGCGAGATCATCGTCGTTGACGATGGATCGACGGATGGGTGTTGCGAAAACGCCGATCTGGAGGGTGTCCGGTTGATCCGGCATGAAGCCCGCGTCGGCGTCGCCTGTTCGCGGCACGAAGCGAGCGGCGTTGCAAAAGGCACGGCGCTGGCCTTTCTCGACGGCCACCAACGGGTCGAGCGGGGGGCTCTTGAAGAATGCGCCGAACTGGCACTGGAACGGAACGCTATTGTGTGGCCCGACGTCAGCGGTCTCGAAGAATTCGCAAGACGGGTTCACGGCGCCTATTTCACACTCTCGCGGAAGCCCGTCCCCTTTTCCGCAGAATGGAAGTCGCTCCCGCCGTCAAAACGCGTCACGCCGATCTCGGCGCTCCGCGCTCCCGGCTATGTCATTCCCAAAAGCGTCTATCTGCGCGTGAGCTGGATCGGCGCCTTGCGCGGTTGGGGAGGCTCGGAAGCGGCTGTCTCGGTGAAAGCCTTTTTCGCTGGCGTTGACATCCTGCATCTCTGCGGACCGTTGATCCGGCACCAGTTCAAAAAGTCGTTTTCCTACGAAGTCCGCTGGCCCGAGGTGTGGAGAAATCACGCGCTCATCGCGCGGGTCTGCTTCGACGAACGAACGTGGCACGATTACTGGCTCCCGGAGGTGTTCGCACCGCATTTGACCGCCGAAGCGCGGGCCGATATCGAATCCGCCTCGGTCCTTGCCGAGCACGAAGCCTTCCAAAAAATCAAGACCCGGCCGGACCGCGAGTTCTGGACTGATCTGGTGTTTCGCGATCTGCCGACCGCGCTGCGATAGACTCCACCGTAGTGCGGACTGTTAGTCCGCACGAAACGAACATTCAAGATGTCGACTGCCATTGTCATAGGTGAGTCGTTATTTTTGCCGCTTCTACACACGGACTGACAGTCCGTGCTACTTGGCATACAAAGCTTTCCATTCGTCCAGACATGCTGGATGCCTTCTATCTGCTGGCGTCGGTCCTCTTACTGCCGCTCTGGATCTGCCAGATCGCGACTGGTAGCAAGTCCCTCACACTCCTCTGGCATCGGGTGATCGGCGTTGCCCCTCTGCCTGACGACGGCCGGCCAGTCCTCTGGTTTCATGCGTCAAGCATCGGCGAAGTGCTGCTGCTCGGTCCCTTGCTGAAACATTTTGGCCAGCAGCCGCTCAAGCACCGGCTCGTCCTCTCCACCGAAACAGTTGGAGGACTTCAGGCGGCGAAGGCCGTCTTTGCCGGGGACCTGCTGGTCATTCATGTTCCGCTCGATCTCAGCTGGTGCGTGCGGCGCGCGTATGCCGCGATCCGTCCCAGGCTGCTTGTCCTCTCGGAGCTCGAGCTCTGGCCGAATCTGCTCCTGGAAGCGAAGCGGCGCGGGATTCCGGTGGCGGTCGTCAACTCCCGTATGAACGACGCCGATTTTCGCTTTTTCCAGCGGATCAACCGCTGGCATCGACCGGCCCTCGCGGCCATCGCTTGGTGGGGCGCCCAGACGCTGCGCGATGCCGAACGAATTCGGCGGCTATTGGGACAATCGAGAACGACGGTCGAAGTCACTGGCTCGCTCAAGTTCGAAGCGCTTGCCGGCGCGAGCGCCGCGAATGCGTCGCAGAAAATGCGCCACCTGCTCGGCTTTTCTGCGTACGATCGAACCCTCGTCGCCGGGAGCACACATCCCCCCGAGGAACAGATCCTGCTCGATGCCTTCCGCAGATTGGCACGACAGCACCCGGAGTTGCGACTGGTCCTCGTTCCTCGCGATTCGCGGCGATTTCCAAAAGTGGCGGAGATGCTGCGCCACAGCGGCATCCCCTTCGCGCAGCGCAGCCGGCTGATAGCGCCGCTGGAACGGTCGGAACCGGTGACGCTGATCGATTCGATCGGCGAGCTGCCGGCGTTCTGGCAACTCGCCGATTTTGGATTCGTCGGCGGAAGCCTGGCGCCGCATTGTGGCGGTCAAAACGTCCTGGAACCGGCCGCTCTCGGCAAGCCGATCTGCTTCGGTCCCAACGTCTGGAATTTTTCGGAGGCGTCCGCGGGGTTGTTGCAGGCGCAGGCCGCGCGGCGGGTGCACTCCCCGACGGAGATCGCCCAAACGGTCGAAGAGTGGCTGAACGACCCCGATCTGGCGAAGCAGATGGGCGAGAACGGGGCCGCGTATGTTCAATCGCAACGAGGAGCCGCCGCGGCGACGATTCGAGCCTTGGACGAGTCGCTGGCCGCTGGTGGCCCGGATCGAGAACCCAAGTCGCCTCGAATTGAGTGAGTCGGCTGCCGGCAGGTCGAGGCGCGCTTCCCTCGGCCTACATTTCCACCGTGCCGAACTCGCCATCGATGGTGTCGCGCCCCACTTCGAGCTCGACCGGCTCGATCACGATTTGAGAGAACCCGTCGGACTGCGAGAGTCGCAGGCGGAGAGCGTCTGCCTCTGTCTCGGATTGCTGATCGGCGATGACCAGGCGGGAACCGTTGGGGCGAATCCCAACGACGGCGAAAACGGGGCCATGACTCATGGTTCACCCAGGTGTTGCGGTGAAGGCTGCCGAACGCGTTGAATGCCCATCCACTATAAACACGAGGGGGCTCGCCGTCCAATGGTTTTTAGAGCCCCCAAAAATAAAACTACGGCAACGGCTCAATGTAGGCGCCGAGCGGGAACGTCACCGGTTTGGGAGCGAAATGATCGGGCCCCATGCCGCGAATCTGGTCGCATTTCAACTCGGCCAGTTCCCGCGTTCCGCTCCAGACCGAGGCTTTGCCCCGACCGTCGATCTCGACCGCCAACAGCCACGCCTTCTGCCGGCTGTAGCCGCAGACTTTCGACAGGACCTCGATGACGTATTCGAACGTGTGAAAATCGTCGTTCTCGACGATCACGGCGTAGGGGGGCTGCTTCTTCGGTTTCGTTCCGGTGGCGGGCGCAGGGCGCGTGGTGACGACCACTGTTTCGTCGATCGTTTCCTGTGCGGTCATCGGGTGATCCTCCGTCAAACATCATACGGCATTTCACGAGCGCGTGACAGTCGTGTTGGCTTCAGCCAACACGATCCAACAGCTCGTGTGGACTGAAGTCCACGCTACATACTTTCACAGGCTCGAAGCGCTCTCAGCCGTGAACTGGCCGGTTCGGGAAACAGCCGCTATGGTGATTGCGGGCGCTCTGTCGTCGAATTGGCGACCACACTGTTCGGAGCAAGGAATCAAGACATCGTTTAACCCCGAGCCAGCGGCGAGGCGAGCCGAGGGCGTCGCCGTTGGCTCCGGGTTAAACAATTCGAACTACGTTACGTGAAGTCCAAGTCAACGCAGCCGGATATTGAATTACCATTGAGAGTCGATATGAAAGCAAGACATTTGCTCCATGCATGCGTTCGCTGGTGTCTGTTCCTCGGGGTGGTGATCAGCGTCGCTCTGGCACCGAGAGCCGTGTTCGCCGCGGAGCCAACAAAGCCGGAATGGAAGTACCGACCGGAGCTCCTGCGCCCGTTCTGGCAGGGGGATACTGTTGAAGGCGAGTCGGTGCTGTTCATCAGGGATCCGTCGACGGACGAGGCCCGGGCTTCGCTGTTGTTTCCCGTTGTGCGCGTGCTGGCGGTCCGCAACTCGGCGGGCGACATGACGTATGAGGAGGGGCGGGATTACGTCTGGAAACCCGAATCCCGCCAGATTGTCCTTCCGGCAGGCTCGCGGATCGCCTCGCGCACGCCCAAAGACCTCCGTCGTCCGGCCAAGTCGCAAAAGTACGCCCTCACGCATCGTGACGGCGACGGCGAGATTTTCTTCGGGGGAGAGCTCGAATACCACGCGATGCAAACCTGCGTCACCTACACGCACGCGCCGGGTCAATGGAAGTCGGCCATTCCGGAGTTTGCCGGAAAGCAGTTGCCGCGAGTGATCAGCCGGCTGCGGGCGCGGCAACCGGTGACGATCGTCCTGCTCGGCGACAGCATCTCCGCCGGATGCAACGCGTCCGGCTGGGCCAAAGGGGCGCCGTATCAGCCGGCATATGACGGACTCCT
>JAGVKR010000010.1 GCA_020050375.1 Planctomycetales bacterium | reverse complement strand
GGCGTGGCCGCAGCCGCGACGGAACGACTCGCGCGACTGATGCGGCAATTCGACCTGCCGGCCGATGCGGCGGAGCATTACCGCGTGCTCGAACGGAGCTATGCCGACGTGCCCCTGGCCGATGGGCGTACCGCGGCCCAGACTGTGCAGGCGCTGCGTGACGCCGGCCAGTTCCCCGAAGCCGGAGCCCCGGTGACCGACTGGCAGTCGACGGGCATTCGCGTCGAGCGCACGGGGGCGAACTATCAGAATCACGTGCCGCAGGAACTTACCGCGACCGGCTCGGCCGCACCTTACTTCCAACGCAATCGGTTCGAGATAGAGCACACGCGGCAGCGGCTGGAGGTCGCCGACGGCTGGTCGGACGAACAGCGCTGGTCGCTTCCGCTTCGAAGCCACGCTTCGAGCTCGGAAGGGAGCATGGCCGTCGGGCGCACGTCCGGGCACCAGTTGACGCTGCTCTACCGCGGTGTGCTCCACTGTCTTTCACCGGTCGAACGCAAGGTGCTGTGGACCCGTCCCCTGGACAATCGACTGGGGTCACAGGGATACTACGGCCGCAATAACAATCCTCTGCAGCCGATGCAGGCCTCGATCAGCCTCGCCAACCGGCAGGTCTACAACCAGAACCTCGGGGTCGGCGGCCCGCTCGCGATCGCCAATGACGAGTACGTCTGCTACCAGGGCCGGCGGAACGTCACCGTCCTTGATGCCCGCACAGGCGAAGTCTGCTGGACCTATGGCGGCGGCCGCACGGGGGGTGCGATCTTCGGCGGCCGAGAGGTCATCTATCTGAGGCCGGGCGACGGCCGCGGCGCGGTAGCGCTGCGGGCAACCGACGGTAAACGGCTCGACGTGGCGAATCTCGACGAGACGCTGAACCGGGCGGTGCACGCCGTCGGCGACGCCTTCGTGCTGCCGGTCTCGGGCGGGGGCCTGCGGCTCTTCGATCCGGTGACGGCGCGCGAACTGTGGAACGTGAAGCTCGGCAAGGTGGTGATGTATCCACTCGAGAACGATCGGATGGCGATTCTGCAAACCGACGCCCAGGGAGACAAGTTCCAGTTGCTGGACATGCAGACGGGCCAATTGCAGCTTCTGGGGTCGTTCCCTCCTGAAGAGCTGAAGAGGTGGTCGGAACGGTTTGCATTCGCCGATAACCAGAACGTGTATCTGATCGTCAACAAGGGAATGAATGCGAACTTCTCTTCAGAGCAGGTGCCGTCGGTGCGCGCCAACGGCCTTGTGCTGGCGTTCGATCCGCAACAGTCGAAGCTCCGCTGGAAGCAACCGATTGCCGCGCAGAATCTGCTGCTCGAACGGCTCGACTATTCACCGCTGTTGGTGTTTGCTTCCCGCCAGCACGAACAAAAGGGGAATCTGCAATTCTGGTCGCTGCACCTGGTGGCGATCGACAAGCTCTCAGGCGCGAAGCTGCTCGACGAGAAGTCGGCCTCGCAGCAGGGCTTCCGCAGCATCAATGTGAGCACCGCCGAACGCTACATCGAGCTGCGCGGCTACAACGACCGCGTGCGACTCTACCCGATCGAAAAATCGGCGGCGGCGGGCGAGTCGGGAGATTGAAGAATCGGCTCAAACCAGAGCCGCGATCGGCTTGCCGTCGGGCAAAATCGAAATTGGCCGTCCGCCGAAGTCGACGATCATCCGCTGCGGATCGATCCCCAGATGATGATACGCCGTCGCCAGCAGGTCCTGCGGGGTGACGGGATTCTGCACGGGGTATTCGGCCTTCGAATTGGTGGCCCCCACGACCTGTCCCATCCGCAACCGGCCGCCGGCGATGAAAGCGCTGAACGCGCTCGGCCAATGGTCGCGGCCGACACCGGGCTGATCCGAGAAATTCTTTGGAGCGTAATTGACTTTCGGCGTTCGCCCGAATTCTCCGCACGCGATCACCAGCACCTGCTTGTCGAGGCCGCGGTCGTGCAGATCCTGAATGAGCGCCGTCAGCGCCTGGTCCATCTGCGGCAGGCGCTCGCGCTGCGCGTAGTCGAGATGGAAGGCGCTCGCATGATCGTCCCAACTGAAATGTTTGGTGGTGTCGTTGGGGGCTGTAGCGTCGATATTGACGACCGCCACCCCCGCTTCGGTCAGGCGCCGCGCGAGCAGGCAACTTTGCCCCCAGCGGTGCCGGCCGTACCGATCCCGCAATCGGGGGTCTTCCTGGCGGATATCGAAGGCGTCGGCCACAGTCCGGCTGGTGAGGACCTCAAATGCGGCCGACCGGAAGACATCGACGCCGTCGAGGGCGCGGTTCAGGTCGAGATCGCGGCGGAAGCGGTCGAACTGGTCGACGAGGAATTTGCGGTCGCCCAGCCGCGCGTTGTCGAGCCCGGTCGCCAGCGTGAGATTTCGCGGAGCGTAATCGGGTTTGGACGGATCGCCCGTCTCGAACGCCTTATGGGCCACGCCGAGGTAATTCGGCGCGGTCATAAACGGCGCTCGCTGCACGCCGACATACTGCGGCATTCCGGCCGGGTGTCGCCCGCGGACCTGGCTGGCAACCATTCCGAAATCGGGATGCTCCGACCGAGCCTGCGAGGTCGGGTCGGGAACGCGCGGCGTCTTTCCCGTCAGCACCTCGATGCTGCCGTCGTTGTGCGCCGACATGTCGTGGTGCAGCGAGCGGATGACCGAGAATTTGTCGGCCATCTGCGCCTGGAGCGGGAAGTACTCGCAGATGTCCAGGCCCGGCACATTGGTGCTGATCGGGCTGAGCGGCCCGCGATACTCCCGCGGGGCGTCGGGCTTCATGTCGTACGTTTCGAGCTGGCTGGGGCCGCCCCACATCCAGAAGAGGATGACCGACGTATTGGGCGAAGGGGCCGCGGCATGAGACCGCGCCCGCAGGACGTCGGAGAGCGTCACACCCCCCAGCGCCAGCACGCCGGCGCGAAGAAACTCGCGACGCTTGAACGGTCCTCGACAGCCAACGCCCGCCATGCAGCAGCTCCCGACAAACGGAATGGGCCACAACGTGCCCATTCAGATTAGCATTTGCCAACAGCCCAAGCCACCGCAAGTTGGGAAGGATTGTCGAATCTCGTCCAGACACTTGCGGACTTTTCGCGGCGCGATACCCTAGGCGCTGTCAGCTTGATGACCATCAGCGAGCGGCGGGGTTCATCCCCGCCGTCCAAACCGAAGCAAAAACACGGCACCCCAAAGTGGTTTATCGGCATTAGCCGGCAACCCGCTTGCGTGTCGGAACATCCTTCGCCTGAGGGAGGCTTGAAACGTGCGCGATTTTGAGTACGAGGCTCCGGCATCGATTGCCGAGGCAGTGCAGGTGCTGGGACGGCACAACGGCGCCGCCAGACCGCTGGCGGGGGGGACCGATCTGATCGATCAGATTCGTGTCGGCCGACATCAACCAGGCGTCGTCGTCGACATCAAGAAGATTCCCGAACTGAACGTTCTGGAGCTCTCCGCGGCCGGTTTGAGGTTGGGGGCGGCTGTTCCCTGTTATAAGGTCTACGGCGATCCGAAGATTTCAGCCGCGTATGCGGCGCTGGCCGACAGCGCGCAGATCATCGGCGGGATTCAGATCCAAAGCCGCGCCAGCATCGGGGGCAACCTTTGCAATTCGGGTCCGGCGGCTGATTCGACCCCGTCGCTGATTGCCCTTGAGGCGATCGCCGTCATCGCCGGTCCGGCGGGCAAACGCGAGGTGGCGGTTGAAAATTTCTGCACCGGTCCCGGGAAGAACGTCCTGCAGCCGGGCGAGTTTCTCGTCGAATTGAAGTTCCCGGCGCGTCCGCCGCATAGCGGGTCGCACTACCGGCGGTTCATCCCACGAAACGAAATGGACATTGCCGTGGTCGGCGTCGGCGCCTCGGTCGTGCTCGACGAAAAGGGGGAGAAGTTCGTTTCCGCCCGGATCGGGTTGGGAGCGGTCGGTCCCATCCCCTATTTTGTCCAGGAGGCCGGTCAGCGGCTGGCCGGACAACCGGTGAGCGAAGCCACGATCGAAAAGGCCGCACAAGCCGCGCGGGACATGGCCCGACCGATCGACGACATGCGCGGCACGAAAGAATTCCGCCTGCACGTCACCGGTGTGCTGACACGACGCGTGATCGAAGAGGCAGTGAAGCGGGCACGACAGTAGCTTTTGATGGATACGCGAAGAGGCAAGCCCGATGCATGGAGATGGAGAGACAGAGAGACTGGAAGTGAGGGAGATGAGATCGCCAACGCGAGTCTCTCTCATTCTCTCCGTCTCTCTTTCAATTGCACCTTCGTTTCCCCTGAATCCTGAATCCTGAATCCCGAATCCTGAATCCTATTTCTCTCATGGCCAAAAAACGAATTGTTTCGACGACGATCAACGGCCGTCAGGTCGAGTTATTGTGCGAGCCGCGGCAGACGCTGCTGGAAGTCCTTCGCGACACGCTCGACCTGACCGGCACGAAAGAAGGCTGCTCCAACGGAAACTGCGGGGCCTGCACGGTGCTGATGAACGGGCGACCGGTCGTCAGTTGCCTGGTGCTGGCGGTCGAAGCCGAAGGAGCGACGCTCGAAACGATTGAAGGGGTCGCCCCGGTGGATGGACTCGACCCGGTGCAGCAGGCGTTTCTCGAGAACGCCGCGCTGCAATGTGGGATCTGCACCCCGGGCTTCATCATGTCGACCAAGGCCCTGCTCAACGAAAATCCCGATCCGACCGAGCACGACGTTCGGTTTTATCTGTCGGGTAATCTCTGCCGCTGCACCGGCTACGACAAGATCGTCCGCGCCGTCCTCGACTCGGCCCAAAAACGAAAGAAGGCGGTCGCCGCGAAGTGACCAAAGCGAGCGGCGGGGTTGATCCCCGCCGAACGTATTCACCATATTCACAACTCATCTTGCGGCCCGCCGGGATGAACCCGGCGGCTCGCTGACGACAGTCCAACAACATCGACAAATCCGAGGGTTCTATGTCCACGGTCGAACGAGACAAGGCAAAGGCGGGCTCCAACGGAAACGGCAAGCCATACAAGGTGATCGGGACTCGGCCGATTCGTCACGACGGCGTTGACAAGGTCACCGGTCGCGCCAAGTACGGGGCCGACATTCATCCGACCGGCCTGATCTACGGCGTCGTGCTCCGCAGTCCGCATGCGCACGCGAAGATCAAGTCGATCGACGTCTCGAAGGCTCTGGCTCTGCCGGGAGTGCGGGCGGTCGTCACGCACAAAGATCTGCGCGAGCCGGGCGACCGCATTCTCGAACTGGGCGAAGGGGCGGTCAACCTGCGGGAACTGAGCAACAACGTTCTTGCCGCAGACAAAGTTCTGTACAAGGGTCACGCCGTTGCGGCAATTGCCGCCGACACCATCCACATCGCCGAAGAGGCCGCCGGGTTGATCAAAGTCGACTACGAAATCCTTCCGTCAGTGCTCGACGTTGAGGCGGCGATGAACAGCGGCGCGCCGCTATTGCACGCCAACCTTTTCACCGACGAGCTTGGCCAGAAGGCGACGCAGCCGAGCAATGTGGCCAAGCACTTTCGCTTCGAGACGGGAGAGATCGAGAAGGGCTTTGCGAAGGCAAAGCTGGTGATCGAGCGCGAGTTCCGCACGGCGACCGTGCATCAGGGATACATCGAGCCGCACAACGCCACGGCGCTTTGGAATGCCGACGGACATATCACCGTCTGGACGAGCACGCAGGGAGCTTTCTCGGTCCGTCAGCAGGTGGCCGAGCTGGTCGACGTGCCGATTTCGCACGTCAAAGTGATCCCGATGGAGATCGGCGGCGGTTTCGGCGGGAAAATTCGCGTCTACCTCGAGCCGGTCGCCGCCATTCTGTCGAAACGGACGGGGCGGCCCGTCAAGGTGCTGATGAACCGGGCCGATGTTTTCGAGGGAACCGGTCCGACACCCGGCTCGTACATTCGGGTGAAACTTGGGGTCGACGCCCAGGGGATGATCACCGCCGGCCAGGCCTACATGGCCTACGAAGCGGGGGGCTACCCCGGCTCGCCGATCGGCGCGGGAGCGATGTGCATTTTCGCCTGTTACAACATTCCCAACGGACGAATCGACGGGTACGACGTCGTCGTCAACAAGCCGCAGACTTCGGCGTATCGCGCCCCAGGGGCAACCAATGCCGCCTTCGCACTCGAGACGGTCGTCGATGAAATCTGCACGCAGCTTAAGCTCGACCCGCTCGAGTTTCGCCTCAAGAACGCGGCCCGAGAAGGGACGCGGCGCGTCGACGGACCGGTCTTTCCGCGGGTCGGAATGATCGAGTCGGTCGAAGCCATCCAGAGCAGCGAGCATTGGAAGACGCCCCTCACCGGCAAAAATCGGGGGCGCGGCGTCGCCAGTGGATTCTGGTTCAATTGCGGACTGAAGTCCGCCGTCTCGGCGACGGTCAATCCCGACGGCAACGTCTCGCTCGTTGAAGGTTCGACCGACATCGGCGGGTCGCGGACGGGAATCGCCATGCAACTGGCTGAGACGCTGGGGATCGCCGCCGAGGATGTCATTCCGACGGTCGGAGACACTGACAGCGTCGGCTACAACGATATCACCGGCGGGAGCCGCGTGACCTTTGCCACCGGCTACGCCGCGTACGAAGCGGCGCGCGACATTCAGCGGCAAATGGTCGGTCGGGCCGCCCAACTGTGGGAGGTCGATCCGTCGCAGGTCACATGCGAGCAGGGCTCGTTCATCGGCCCCGAAGGAAAGAAATTCACGTTCAAAGAACTGGCCGCCCTGGTCAATAAAACGGGCGAGCCGGTCGTCGGTCGTGGTTCGGTCGACCCCGAAGGATGCGGCGGAGCGTTCGCCACCCACGTGGTCGACGTCGAGGTCGACCCCGAAACCGGCAAGGTGCAGATCCTGCGATACACCGCCTCACAGGACGTGGGAACGGCGATTCACCCCAGCTATGTCGAAGGGCAGATTCAGGGGGGAGCGGTTCAGGGGATCGGCTGGGGCCTCAACGAAGAGTATTTTTACGACGCCCAGGGAACGATGAAGAACGCGACGTTCCTCGATTACCGCATCCCCACCTGCTACGACCTGCCATTCATCGACACGATCATCGTGGAAGTCCCGAACCCCGGCCACCCGTATGGGGTCCGGGGGGTCGGCGAAGTGCCGATCATCCCTCCGCCGGCGGCACTGGCCAACGCCATCGCTCAAGCCGTCGGCGTGCGGATGACGCAACTGCCGATGTCCCCCCCGCGCGTTCTGCACGAGATTCTGGCGAAGAAGTCGTAACGCAATCGGCGGAGCGGCTCACGATGATGCAAGGCGCGCCGCGAGCGGTCGGCTCCGCTACGAATCGGGTGGAGCCGGAGGAACAAGCGGCGCCAGCCCGAGTATCAGTTCCGGGATATGAATTGTCGCCACGCGCCAGATGCGGTCATGCTTGATTTCCCAGATCACTCTTCGTGATGAGAGGATTCGGTGGCGGCGAAACGGATTTCGCAATCCTTCGCGCTCGATCAAATCCACGTCCCGGCCCAGGATGTTTTGAAGCTCTTCACGCATCCGCAGCAAGTCCCATAGACTCCAAGGTGCGCTTTCTTCAAACGACACAAGAACATCAACATCGCTTTCGGGCGAGAAATCGCCGCGTAGAACCGAGCCAAACAGTGACAATTCGCGCACTCGCCACTTCCGACAGAGCTCGGCAACCTTGTCGTTCGGAATGCTCAAAGGACATGTAGCAATCAACGCGAATCTCCGGTTCAGCGCAATCCACCAGCGTCCAGCGCGACGACGATCGCAAGTCACGCATCGTATACGTCTACAGATTCAGTCTACTTCGGCCCTAACAATGGAACAAGAAGACATTCGAATTCAATCCGTACGGGGTCTGTCCTTGATTGACGCCGTCAAGCATCGACACGACACTCAATAAACCTGTGTTTCCTCCGGCCGGCTCGCGTCGCATGTCCTCACGCCGTACAGTCATAGGTTGCGTTGCTGGTTTGCTCGTGCTGCATGCCGCGCTGGGGGTCGATACCGCCCGGCGGCTCACTGTCACGCACGACGAATACTGGCATCTGCCGGCGGGGTTCCTCGCGTGGAAGACCGGGCGATTCGATTTCGACCCGTTGAATCCCCCGCTGACCCGCCTGTGGGCGACCTGGCCGCTGCTCTTCACGCACGCCACCTGCGACAGCGGTAACATACCTGCGGGCGACCTCTTCGCGCTTGGCCGGCAGTTTCTGATGGACAATCTCGGGAATTACGAGTTCTATCTCGGATTGGCCCGGTCGATGAATGTGGCCTGGTCAGTGCTGACCGGGCTGCTGTTGGCGCTCTGGTCGCGGGAATTTTTCAACGACAAAACCGCCTGCCTGACAGCCGCACTTTGGGCCTTCTGTCCAACGGCGCTGGCGAACGCGCCCCTCGTGACGCCCGATGCGGGGGGTTGTTGTCTATTCATCGCCACGCTCTATGCGGCCTGGCGGTTTGCGCGGCGACCCGATGTGCGTACCGCGGGCCTGGCAGGACTGCTGCTCGGGCTGGCGCAGTTGGCGAAATTCACCAACCTGCTGCTCATTCCTCTGGTGATCGTTGTCTGGTGGCTCGCGCGTGAACCGACGCGCACCGATCCGCCAATTCCGTGGCGCCGCCGGCTGGGGCCATGGCTGGCGATTGGCGCTATCAGTCTGCTCGTACTCAACCTCGGGTATCTGTTCCAGGGAACGTTCACGCGATGGAACGCCTATCAGTTCCAAAGCCGATCGATGCAGGACCTCACGAAGTGGGCCGGCTCGTTGACACAAGCGCCGCTTCCGTTGCCGCGCGAGTATCTGATCGGCCTCGATCGCCAGCGGGCCATCATGGAATCCCAACACCCCGTGTACCTCGATGGGAAGTGGGGTCTCGACGGCTTCCCGGATTATTACCCGCGCGCCATGGAGTACAAGCTGCCGCACGCCGTTCAGATGCTGGGGCTGCTTGCGGTTGTGTTCCTGGTCCTTCCGGGACGCGAGCCCCGTCTGCTCCGCCTGCAGTCATTGATCCTGGTTCCGCCGGCGTTCGTCATCGTCGTCGCCAGCACCATTGGCATGCAACTGGGAATCCGGTACGTCCTTCCTGCACTTCCGCCGCTGTACCTGTTTGCCGGACAAACGGCCCGCTGGTTCGATTGGCAGCGATCTCGGTTGCGTGCGTTGCTGGTGGGCGTCCTGGCACTTGCGCTCCCGCTCTCGGTGCGCTATCACCCGCATCACCTGGCCTATTTCAACGAACTGGCGGGAGGGCCGATTGGCGGGCGAATGCATCTGCTCGACTCGAACCTCGATTGGGGGCAGGATCTGCGGGAGCTGAAACGCTATCTCGACGAGCAGAAAATCGACGACGTGGGCCTGGCTTACTTCGGGATGTACCCGCCCTCGAAACTTGGAATTCGCTATCACGTTCCGCCGCGTGAACCGGCCCCCGGCTGGTACGCCGTCAGCGCTAATTTTCTCTACGGCCGACCGCACACGATCTTTGGCCCCGACGACACGTTTCGCCCCGCCGACTTCGGGGAGTTCGCCTGGCTGCGCCTGTTTCCGCCCGTGGCCCGGATTGGTTGCTCGATCGACGTCTTCCACGTGACCGACGACGACCTGCGGGCGTTACAACGGCAAATAGGCCCGTAAGCTTGCGGTCCGTAAGAGGTTTGCATCAATTGAAGACTCCGGGCAAATCTTGCCGATAAGAGAAAGGAGAGACTTTATTCCGCTTGCCCGATCGGCGTGTGGGAACAGCGAGGTCCGCGTTCACCGGCCCGACCCGGCAGATTGCCGGTTTCAATCCTGGAAACTGCAATCCGCCCGGCATCGGTCGGCCGATAGTAGGAACGGATCAATGGATACGGAACTACGGCCTCGAAAAAGGCGGTCCACGATGGAACGCGGAGTCAACGTCGTCGCGATGGTCGAGGACTCGGAACGGTACATCTTTTTGTACGACAACGAGAGCACGTCGACCCTGCTCCAGACGCTCGGCCGGTTTGCCGGCGATCCGGAATTGAGCTTCTCGTGGTACGACGCCGCCGTTCTCAGCCAGCGCGTTCGTCGTCTCAATCGCGAAACGGCCGACGAGTCGCCGGAAATCCCGTTTCGCGCTCCCCGCGCGTCGCGATAACGTCAGAGCCTCGGCGGAGGATGCGGGCCGTGCCTCCGAGTCGTTGAGCCGATGCTCAATCGGGAATCGTCTCCGGCGGATAACTGCCCGACCTCGTGCTGCCATGCAATCGGCGATTGCGGCATTCCTGCAATTCCTGCGGATCGAGCGCAATTGCTCGGCGCTGACGGTCAAATCGTATCACGAAGATCTCGAAAGCCTGCTCGAATATCTGCGGGATTACGCCGGGGGAATCCCGGCCGCGACCGACGTAACCGTTGCCACGCTTCGCGGCTTCGTGAGTTATCTGCACGAGTGCAACTATGCGCGGACGACGATGGCCCGTCGGCTGGCTTGCCTTAGAAGCTTCTTCCGCTACTGCTGCCGTGAAGGTCTCGCCGCGACCAATCCGGCCAAGGTGCTTCGCACACCGCGAGCCGGCCGACGGCTGCCCCATTTTCTTTCGACCGAGCAGGTGGCCCGCCTGCTGGGAGCTCCCCCGGCCAACCAGCCGATGGGGCTGCGGGATCGGGCGATCCTGGAAACGCTTTACTCCGCCGGCCTGCGAGTTGCCGAGCTGGCATCGCTCAACGTCGAGAGTTGGGACCGCGACGCCGGCGTTTTGCGCGTGATCGGTAAGGGCCGGAAAGAGCGGTTCGCCCCGATCGGCCGCTTTGCAGCGCGGGCGCTGACGCGATGGCTGGAAGTTCGCGAACCCGATCCGCAGGCTCCGACGGTGCAACAGTCGGCCTTGTTCCTGAACAAACGGGGGAGACGGCTCACCACACGGAGCGTCGGCCGGCTGCTCGAAAAATACATCCGCCTCACCGGACTGGACAAGCTCACGACGCCGCACACACTCCGACACAGTTTTGCCACGCACCTGCTCGACGGCGGGGCCGATCTGCGAAGTGTTCAGGAGCTGCTCGGCCACAAGAGCCTGACAACGACGCAGATCTACACGCACGTCAGCACGAAACGACTCCGCGACACCTACGAAAAAGCCCATCCACACGCCGCGGGTAATGCGCGTCGGCGGGGGAAGTGAGATGTGAGGCTTGGGGCTTGAGGCCCGAGACTTGAGGCGCGAGAGGCGTCGGCTGGACTCGAAGCCGCGAGCCTCGAACGGCACGCCCCCCGCGAATTCCGGTTTCAAACTGCCGTTGCTGCGGTTGGCGGCATTCGGTACATTCCCCCGCCTTTGCCGAAGTCAGGCGATGAAAATCGCTTGGATCGGCGGAGTCCGTTCGAGGGAAGTCGAACGGCCGTGACCCAGACGCCGCCGTTTTCATCTGATGCGACTGCGGGCCGTCGTGCTCCTGTCGTGGTCAGAGAAACAGCGGCGTAGCCGATAGATAGGGAGAATTCCCGCAATGCTCGCCTCTGCCAGCGGGCCCCTCGGGGCGCTGCTCATGATTGCTCCACTGGCGGCGATCCCTGTGTTCGCCGTCGTGGGGGTGCCCCATTTCGCCCCCGTTGCCGCTTCACCAGCCGACGACGAGGAAATCAGCGATCTTTCGGAGCATCCTCCCGCTTCGCCGACAACAACGCGGCCCGCAGCACGGCGGACGGCCGACGATCTCTTCGCCCCGATCGGCGCCTCGGCGGCACCAAGTGCCGCAAACAACCACGCGACAGCCGGCCGGGAAAGCGCCCCAGAGCGGCGCGGAAAGTCGTCGCGTGGCGATGTCGCGTCAATCATTCCTCCCGAAGCCCTCGACGATTGGGAAGTCGAACCCAACATGCGCGCCATCCCGAAAGAGCGCTCTTCGGGTCGAGCGTCGGAACGCCGTGATGAAGATCTAAAGGAGCTTCCGTCGGAAGTGCCCGGTCGTCCCAGCCAGCGCTCGGGGGTCGAATCGCTTTCCGATTTACCGGAAGACGACGCGGCGATTTCCGCACAACGGAAAATGAAAGATCGCGGCCCATCTGGATCGGCGCCAAGCGGCCGCGCGACGCGCGGTTTCAATCCGGATTTGATCCAACCGATCGACAATGCGCCGCCGCGAAAGTTGCCTAGGGACGAAGAACGGCCCCCAAGGCCTTCC
>JAGVKR010000290.1 GCA_020050375.1 Planctomycetales bacterium | reverse complement strand
GCGCCGCGGGAATACGTTTACGGGATCCGCGATCGGATGGACGAGACGCACGATCTGATTCGTGCCGTGCGCGACGCGCGGTTCAAGTACATTCGCAACTTCATGCCGTGGATTCCCTACACGCAACCGCTGACTTACGCCGAGCTGGGGCCGACGTTGCAATCGATGCGCCGGCAGCACGCCGAGGGGAAATTGAACGCGGCTCAGTCGCTTTTCTTCCGTCCGACGAAGCCTCCCGAAGAACTGTATGACACGGAGGCCGATCCTCACGAGCTGGTCAATCTGGCGGACGCGCCGGAACATGCGGCAACACTCGAACGCATGAGGGATGCGCAACAGAGTTGGGCGAACCAAACACTCGACCTCGGCCTGATCCCCGAGCCGGACCTGCACGCCCGGTGCGACCCGGCCCCGCCATACGTCGTCGCTCGAAGCCAGATGGGATCGCTGTTTCCACTCGAACGGATTCGCACAACTGTACTCGCCACGAATAGAGGACGCGATGCGCTGCCGATGCTGTTCGCGTCACTCGAAAACCCCGATCCCGCCGTGCGGTACTGGGCCGTCACCGGCATCTCCGTGACGCTGGGGCTTGAACGACGCCAGGCTGAACGCGCTTCGAAGAAGCCGGCCGAACGGAGTGCTGACGATCAGCCAGAAAAATCGCTGCTACGAACGCATTTGCAGGACGGTTCCCCGACCGTGCGAGTCGCCGCCGCGCGGGCGATGCTGCAACAAGGCGACGATCCACCGGCATTTGCGACGCTGACCAAAGAGCTGGCGAGCGAACATGCCTGGGTCCGGCACCATGCGGCCCTGGGTCTCGCGGAACTGGGTTCGCGAGCCACCCCGTCGCGCGACGCGCTGGAGCGCGCTCTGAAGGATTCGAACGAATATGTCGTGCGGGTCGTGAAGCGGGCGTTGCGCGATCTCGACAAGCGTTAGTCGGCGCCGGCGATTGCGATGCGGGCTTCGTTCATTCGCAGGCGTCTCGGCTGCGCCTCGCGGCTAAACGAGGGGTCAGGCCCCCACCGGCACGGTCGGTTCGTGGCCGTCTTCGACCCAGATCCAGCCGAACTGGGTGTTGCTCGGCCGGGGATTCCGGCGATGCTCTTCGCGGATCTGCGTCAGCTTGTCGGTTTTGATCTTTTGCAACTCCTTCTGCGGATCGACGCCGAGCAATCTGGCGGCATTGAGGCCGAATATCTGGTCTTTGATTTCATTCGTCAGCTCGGGATAGCCGTACTTCTCGATCAGCCCGTCTTTGATCCTGAGGCGGCGGAGTCGCTCGATCTGGCTTTGGGGGCTGCCGTTCCAGATCGAGTCGGTCCCCCACAAGATGTGGTCGGCTCCGGCCACCTGGATCATCTGGCCGAGCATGTGCATGCAGGTCTCCGGCTGGAAGGCTGAAGTCATGCTGAACGTGCTCCCCAATTCGAAGTAGATATTTTTGATGGCCGGGTTGCGTTTCAGAATCCGCAAGAGGTCGCTGATCCAGGGGATTTCCTGGGGATCGACCGACTTCGGATCGGTCACTTTCTCGCCCGTGCCGCGGCCCAGCCAGCCGAATCCGCGAAAGCCGGAATGGTACACGATGAAGTTGAGGTCGGGCCAATCCTTCGCCGCCTTTTCGAGATCGAAGGGGGTGCAAGCCTTCTCGTTGAAGGCGCCGAGGGGAAGTCCCTTGTGGACGCAGAGGTTCTTCACACCGAGTTTTTTCGTCCGCTCCCAGAAGGGATAGGCGACTTTCTCGTCGTCCATGAACCACGGCTTCTCGCCGAGCTCAGCGCCGGTGTACATCTTCCAGGCGTCGATCTTGAGGTCGTGCACCTGCCGCTCCATCTCGTCGAATTCCTGGGGACCGAGATTGGGACGGAGCAGGCCGTGCGACAGCACACGTCGCGAGCCGGCGATTTCGTTCACGAAGGCCCGCGTGGCGACCATCTGATCTGGGGGCAGGGGGTTCTTGCTCCATTCGCGGCTGGGGACGCCGCTGATGACAGCCATCACCGTGTCGCTGTCGCCGAAGACCTCTTTGACGTAATGCGCGCGATTCAACTGTTCGAGGGCTTCTTTGCCCGATTTGGCCTGCGGTCGAAGCTGCGTGAAGAAGCTCGATACGACTTTGCCATCCGGCGACTGGTCGTACCATTGCTGGCCGATGTCGACATGGTGCGTCTGTATGTCAAAGATGAACTGCTGCTTGGGCCATTTCTCTTCGAAGGCCCGCTGATCGTCGGCCTCGGCAGCATCGACGTCGTAGCAGGGGCCGAAGACGTCGTTGAGGGCGAGTAAAGCGGCCGCCATTCCGCTCGAAGACTGGAGAAAACGGCGGCGGTCGAGCCCCTGCCGGCGGGCCGAACGATCGCTGATCTCCGCCAGCCGGGTCTCGTAGAGCTTTTGCTCGACCGACTGCGGGGGCGGAACAAACTCTTCGTTGGAGGCGATCCGCGTTGGGATCGGCGCGGCGAGCGAAGAGCCGGCATCGAGATCACACTGGCGAATCCACATCGAGCGGTCTCCGAACGCAGGGACAAACGACGGTCCGAAACAGAAGCGGCGCAGTACTTACCCGGATCACTCGGGCGCGGTTTCGACGTTCGACGTTTGGGAAGTTATCACGGCGGGCGTCGAGCGCTCGACGCCGCAATCCTTACTTCCACTCGGTCAGCACCGCCTCGATCTTCATCGGCTTGCCGTCGCGGATAATTTCGAGAGTGATCCTGTCTCCGGGGTTGTGGTTGCCGGTGATCTCGATCAGGCGCTCGAACGTGGGAACCTCGTCCCCGTCGTATTTGACGATGGTATCACCCTCCGCCAGCCCGGCCTTTTCGGCGGCGGTGCCCGGCGCGACGCGATTGATGACGCATTCGGCCCCCTGATTCCCGCACATGACTCCCAGCATCGCCGGGCCGCGGTCCTGAATTTTGAACGACAGATCCCGTTCGAGGCTATCCAGCGCCGCTCTGGTGACCGGAGTTCCTTTGGTGACGATCAAGCCCTGGAGTCCGTCGATCCGGCGGAGATGGATCAGGCCCTCATCTCCCCCCTTCCAGTGCTTGTTGAGAATCACCTGGATCGTGCCGATTTCTTCATCGTTCGGGATCAGGACGCCTCGTGGAGTCGACAATGGCTTGACGATCCCCCCCAGCTCGTTGATCCGCGCCATCGCGTGTCTGCGGCGGGCGTTGGCGAGGCCGCGTAAGGCCACCTCGGAGCGGCGGGCCACGGAACGGTTGGGCGACTCGGCCAGTTGTTCGAGAACGGTCTGCGCCGCTTCGAACGTGAGGTGATCGCTGTGGTCGGCGATCCCTTCGAGGGCGCGAATGGCCCGGCAGGTGACTTCAAGACTCTCTCCCTGAGCGGCCTCGGAGAGGGGCTTCACGGCGGCACTGCCGGCCCGTTCGAGCTTCTTCGTGGCGGCCTCGCGAACCTCGAAGCGATTGCTCGCCAGACTGTCGACCCAACCCCGTATTTCCGCGGAAGTGGGAGCCGGTCGCTCCTCGGAAGGAGGATCGGCCGCGCGCACCTCGGAGTCAATGCAGGCGAGGCCAGTACCGATTGCGACGAGGAACGCCAACCAGCGATTCATGCGGGAACTGCCATAAGTATCAGTCCGGAGCGCAGCGAGTGGATATTATACAGCCCGAACCGCTGGCGGTGCAGGTCAGTCTCGAAGACGGCTGCCTAGTGCTTCGTCACAGATTGAAGTTCGGGTTGGCGATTTTGGGCAAATCGGCGAAACTGCGTGTGCACAAGGAGGTGCCCATGCAGAAGAAATACGT
>JAGVKR010000474.1 GCA_020050375.1 Planctomycetales bacterium | reverse complement strand
GAGCCGCTCGAGAAACTGTCGCGAGTAGGTGGGGAAACTCTCGACGTATCGACGTTGTCCCTCGGCGTACAAAGTGTCGAACGCCAGGCTGCTCTTCCCCGCGCCGCTGACCCCCGTCAGGACGATCAATCGCCCCAGCGGCAGGTCGAGATCGATCCCCTGCAGGTTGTTGACCCGCACCCCGCGCAGCTCGAGTTGTTGTTCGGAAGCATCCAAGTCGGCAATCGTCCACGAAACGAAGAGAGCCTCTCAGTCAGATCGTAGCCGATCGGGTCTCATCCGGCGAAGTGAACGTTGGCCTGAGGACGAACCTCGTCGGCAACCCCGCTCACGCCGAACGGATCAAGGAGCTGGCCAGCCATCTGCCCGAGCGAAACACGCCCAAAATCGACAAGGCCCCGGCCGGCAAAGCGGCCAAGCGCCAGAATCGAAAACAGACGGCAAAGGTGGGCAGCGCCGATAACGAGTGAAGGCAACATGACCGCGCGCTGTTGAGAATGACGAATGTCTAAATCCGAATGTCTAATGAAGCTCGAATGACAAAAATCCGAAAGAGAGACCGGCCAGTCTTGTCATTTTGAATTTCGGACTTCGGGTTTCATTAGACATTCGAATTTCGACATTCGACATTTTCGCGAAGGATCACCGCTTCCGTGCCAGTTCGAGAAAGCTGTCGTACCGGGCGCGCATCTCGGTGAGGCTGTCGCCGCCGAATTTGTCGACTAGCGCCTGGGCTACGGTGAAGGCGACGACGTTCTCGACGATCACGCTGCAGGCCGCCAGCGCGCAGACGTCGCTGCGTTCGTAGGCGGCGGTTTCGGCCTCCTTGGTCGCCAGGTTGATCGATGCCAGGGGACGACGGAGCGTGCTGATCGGTTTCATGGCCGCACGGACGACAATCGGCTGGCCGTTGGTCATCCCGGCCTCCAGGCCTCCCGCGTTGTTGGTGCCGCGGACGTAGCCCAACGCCGGCTGGCCGGCCTCGCTGGCGTCGTAGGCGATCTCGTCGTGGACCTTCGAGCCGGGGCGGCGCGCCGCTTCGAAGCCAAGGCCGATTTCGACCCCCTTGATCGCCTGAATACTCATCACCGCCTGGGCCAGAAGACCGTCGAGCTTTCGGTCCCACTGGGCGTGGCTTCCCAGACCGAACGGAGGGCTGTGGACCTGCACCTCGACAATTCCCCCGAGCGTGTCTCCCTGTTCGGTCGCCTGATCGACGCGCGCGACGATCGCCGCATCGGCGTCAGGATCGAGCGTGTACATCGGGCTGGCGTCGCGCAGCCGCCGCAGCTCGTCGATCGAGCCCGAACGGGGCGGCGCGGCGATTTGTTCGAGTTGCACGACATATCCAAAGACCGTCATTCCGAACTCGGCGAGCAGTTGTTGGGTCAGTGCCCCGGCCGCCACGCGCGCGGCGGTTTCGCGGGCGCTGGCCCGTTCGAGGACGCCACGAATCGAACCCAGGTATTTGATGGCGCCGGTCAGGTCACCATGTCCCGGACGGGGGCGCTCGACTTCTTTGAGGCGCTCGAGCTTGTAGTCGCGATTCACGACTGCCAGCGTCAGCGGGCTTCCGAGCGTCGCCCCCTGCCAGGTCCCGGTGAGGATTTCAACCGTGTCGGTTTCGAGCTTCTGCCGGCCGCCGCGGCCGTAGCCTCCCTGGCGACGGGCCAATTCGTGATCGATGCGGGCCGTGTCGATCGTCAGGCCGGCGGGAAAGCCGTCGATCAGGGCCAGCAGGGTTTTGCCGTGCGATTCGCCGGCGGTCAACAGACGGAGCATGGTCGAAGCGGGGTGACACTAGGGTTCGGTGAGTAACTCCACCCTAACAGAAAGAGAGAGGCTGAACCAGCACGAGAATGTCGACTGCCGGACACTCCCCGATGGTGATCGTTCGATCAGTCGCCGGGCGCGCCCGCCGGCTTGTTCGGCCGGTCCGGTCGTGTCGATTTTGACGACCGTGCGGCCCAAAACGGACTTGAGAAACGACCGTTTTGCCGTGTCGTTCGCTACGACCGCGCCGTTCGGCGTTTTGCGTCACGAACGACCTCCGAATAGATCACTTCGACGATGACGATAGTTCAGCCCGGCTCGATAAAGGAATAGAGGGATGTTGCGGTCCGGAATTGACCGTACATCCCTCAAAAAGTCGGCTTAGACCGCCGACCCATGATGGCGGCGCAACGGGTGTCTAGGCCTGAAGCGCCGGAAATGAACTTCTGAACCGCCTCTGTTGAGGAAGTCGAGATGCGTTCTTCGCACTTCGCGTTCAGCCTGTGCCTGATGGCCGCCTACGGATGGGTTGCCACGGTTCAAGCCGCAGAGCTCACGCCGGCGACGGTGTGGACGAGCAACTTTGCACAAGCGCAGGCCGAAGCCGCGCGGTTGCACCGCCCGCTGGTCGTGCACTTCCACACGAACACTTGCCCGCCGTGTCGCAAGATGGAGAAAGAAGTCCTGCACACCCCGCAGGTCCTGAAGCTTCTCGATAAGGGGTTTGTCGCCGTCAAAGTCGACATGTACAACGCCGCGAATGCGAAGGTGGTCGCGAAGTACAAAATCGAAGTGATGCCGACTGATCTCGTGCTGAGCCATGACGGAAAGGTCCTCAGCACCAGCAAGGGGTATCGTGAAGGTCCCAACGGAGACCGGCAGAAATACCTCAAGGCTTTGGCGAAAATCGACGCCGACTACACTGCCGAAGGCAAGCGACTTCCGCACGCGGAAACCACGCTCGTCGCAACCCAGGAAGCCCCCGCGGCGAAAGATCCTGCGACGGTCGTCGCCAACTCGACACCAGGCAACAAGCTGGTTCCGGAACCGGTCGAACCGCGGATCATCGGCGAATCCACGACCCCCGCTGCAGACGTCTCGCCCGCCAAGCCGGCCGTCGAAGTCGAACAACTGGTTGTGGCCCTCGACGGTTACTGCCCGGTGACGCTCCGTACGACACGCACGTGGAAAAAGGGGGACCAGCAGTTCGCGTGGTCCTACGACGGCCAGACGTTCCTGTTCCAGGCTGCCGACAAGCGAGACGAGTTCAAAGCCGATCCGACCCGCTACGCGCCGAAGCTTCTCGGCTGCGATCCGGTCGTGCTGGCCGAAAACAATCTCGCGATTCGCGGCAGCACGAAGTTCGGCGCGTTTTACGAAGGGGAGCTGTTCCTGTTCGAAAGCGCCGACACGCGGTCGAAGTTCCGCAAAGAACCGACCCGCTTCATCCACCTCAAGCACGTGCTGAAGCCCGAGGACGTGAAGGATGCGAAGGACGCCAAAGACGTCCGCAAGCTGGCGGTGACCGCGACCAAGTAGCAGCGCCGATTCCCGCCCTGCTTGCCTCTTCGCGAGCCCCCTTCACCTATCGCTCGAGTGCCTGTTTCAGATCGGCGATCAGGTCGTCGGGGTGCTCGATGCCGACCGACACGCGGAGTGTTTTGTCGGTGATTCCCGCGGCGCGGCGGGCTTCGAGCGTCATCGAGGCGTGGCTCATCGTCTCAGGGTGCTCCATCAGCGATTCGACGCCACCGAGCGACTCGGCCATCGAGAATAGCCGCGAGCCGAGCATCACTTTCTCGGCTTTGGCTTGCCCGCCTTTGACGTCGAAGCTGAGCATTCCACCGAAACCCGTCATCTGCCGTTTCGCCAGCGCGTGATGCGGATGGTCGGGGAGCCCCGGATAATAGACCCGCTCGACCTGGGGATGCTCGTGGAGCATTTTGGCCAGCGCCATCGCGCCGCGCTGATGGGCTTCCATCCGCGGGCCGAGCGTCTTCACGCCGCGGAGCACCAGCCAGGCATCAAAGGGCGAGCACCCGAGGCCCAGGGCATTGACGATATACCCAATCCGATCGGCGTTCTCTTTGTCGCGCGTGATAATGGCCCCGCCGACGACGTCGGAGTGGCCGTTGAGATACTTGGTCGTCGAGTGCACGACGACGTCGACCCCCAGCTCGAACGGGCGCTGACAGTAGGGGGACATGAACGTGTTGTCGGCGATCGAAATCGCTCCCGCCCCCTTCGCGACTTCCGCCAGGGCCTTGATGTCGACGAGATTCAGGAGCGGATTGCTGGGGGTCTCGATCCAGATGCAGCGGGTCTTCGGCGTGATCGCCTTGCGGACATTGCCGATCTCCTGCATGTTCACGAACGAGAACGTGATCCCGAAGTCGGTGAAGGGCGAGACGAACAGGCGGTACGTGCCGCCGTAGATATCGTGCCCGGCAATGATGTGATCGCCCGGCTTGAAGAGGTGCATCGTGGCGGTGATCGCCGCCATTCCGGTGCAGGTGGCCCGGCAATCGATCCCCCCTTCGAGCGACGCGAGGCTCTCTTCGAGCGCACGCCGCGTGGGGTTGCCGCTCCGCGTGTAGTCGTAGCCTTTCGTCTTGCCGAGGGCCTCGAAGCGGAAGGTCGAGGTGGGGTAAATCGGCGTGATGCAACTGTTGAACGTGTCGTCCTTGTCGACCCCGACGTGGACGCAACGGGTCTCGAACCGCTGTTGAGAATAATCGTGGCTCATGTCGCTCGAATCGTCTGTTGGATGCGCATTGTTATGGACTTGACTCAGAACGTGCCAGTTTAGCGACGAGGCGTAGCCGAGTCATGGTCGCCGACGCTCTCGCAGCCGGTTTTGCCCTCTTCCAACAATTCTGCCGCCCGGACCAAGAGGCGCCGTTTCCGGAAAAGTTCACCCCATCAGACAACTCGCCCCCGGCTGCAAGCACGGCGGCTCATCTCATTGCCATGCAATGTCTTATGAAAATTGCCTTTCGACGGGCCGCGATGGGGATCACTGCGACGCGGCCGCGAGATCCAGCGATTTCCGCACAAAAGATTGTGCGGAGGCATTTTCCCGCCTCGACCGCAAAGTCACGTCAGTTTTCCGGATCGGAATCAGCCGCATTTTGAGCGCTGCAGAATCGTCGCTTCCGTTATCTCCGTTAGGTTGCGCGGACGATAACGAGCTATGGATGACTCCACCGCCAGGCAACTCCCGCAGGCCAGGCTTGTCCGGTGCGTTGGCGAGTCGAGGAACGACCCTGTCTTCTCACAATCGGAGTTGAGGCATGCTGCGCAAATCAATCCTGGCGCTGCTTCCGTTGGTTTGGTTGTCGACCGGTCCGCAGACGTTCGCCCTCGATGACGAGTGTTGCGACCCGGCGGAGTTCTGGTATCCCGAGTGCGATTCCCTTCCCGGAAGCCGGATGAGGTGTCACGGCGGCAAAATGTGGCCTGCCTACGTAGCTCGTCCCAATGGTTGCAGTGAGCCTTTTTGGCATCGCTACCACACGGAGCACTACTGGCCCGACCCGTATCGCTGGCAGGACCGCAGCTCGGTGCGCACGTATCTTGAAGCGCAACGCAGCGCCGGCTGGATGACGGCGACCACGCTGTACGCCCAGCATTTCGATCCCGACACGAACGAGCTCAACCAGTCGGGAAAGATTCATCTCCGCTGGATCCAGATTCATGTGCCGCCCAATCGACGAACGACCTGGGTCCAGGCGGGGGAAGTCGCGCAGGTCAGCCAGATGCGCCTGGCGAGCGTCAAGAACGCGACAGCGGCCGTCTTCGGCAACGATTGCCCGCCGGTCATACTCCGCGTCTGCGAACCGTACGGTGGATCGGCTCAGGAAGTCGACCTCGTGCGACGCGCTTACCTGAGCTCGTGGCCTGTGCCGCGGATACCTGTCAAATCTTCGGGACAGGCCAACAATCTGGGCGGCAAGAGTCTCGATGCGGGTGAGAGCGGGCCGTGACCCCACGGCGGCAGCAACTCGTCCCGTTTATGTTTCGAAAGGTCCTTCCCCCGATGGGCAACGGGGGAAGGATGATCCAGGTTGTGAATTATGCTCGATCAACACGCTCCCGATGCGGGTTCTGCCGGCAGATCGGGGGGCTCGCGTCCCGCCGAGACTTCGGATCTTTACGCGCAATTGTTTCAAAAGGGACGCCGGCCTGCTGGAACAGCCGGCGGGCCCCAGCCTGCCAATCGGAGCGCGGGCGGCAACTCGAAGGTGACGCCCACTGCTCCCATTGCACCGACGACTCTCGCCCAGAGCGGGCTGTCGCTCATGCAGATCTGCGATCTGGTGCTCAAGCAGCTTTACCTGCAAGGGGCGGCGCTCGGGATCGACCTGGCGCGCCAGTCGCGGCTCCCCTTCAACGTCATCGACGAGGCGCTGGTCTTCCTCAAAGAAGAAAAGTGCATCGAGGTCGCCTCGGGCGATCTGATCGGCCGGGTCTCGTATCGGTTCAATCTCACCGATCTGGGACGTGGTCGCGCCCGCGAGGCGTTCGAGCAGTGCCGGTACGTCGGGCCCGCTCCCGTGCCGCTTGAGGCGTACGTCCGGCAGTGTCTCAATCAGTCGGTCACCGGCACCGAGTGCGATCCCGAATCGCTGAGCGAGGCCTTTTCGGAATTGATCATTCGTCCCGGACTGCTCGAAGAACTGGGGCCGGCCGTTTGCAGCGGCAAGTCGATCTTCATCTACGGCCCTCCCGGCAACGGGAAGACGATGATCGCCAAGGGGCTGGGGAAGTTTCTCAATCGGAACGGTGGTGAAATCTTCGTTCCGTACGCGATCGCTTCCGAAAACAGCATCGTGACGATCTTCGACCCGACGATCCACACCGCGACCGACAACGACGACCTGATGGGAACGCTCATGCAGGATCGTCCGAGCAGCGGTTCCGAAACCAGCCGCCTGCTGCAGGAGAACCCGCCCGACCTGCGCTGGAGACGCATCAAACGCCCCGTCGTCATCACCGGCGGCGAGCTCACGCTCGAAATGCTCGACCTGCGGTACAATACGGCCGCCAATTTCTACCAGGCGCCGCTGCACATCAAGGCCAACGGCGGGGTCTTTCTGATCGACGACTTCGGACGCCAGATCGTCAGCCCGCGCGATTTGCTGAATCGCTGGATTCTGCCGCTCGAAGAGCGCATCGACTACATGACGCTCTCCACCGGTAAGAAGTTTTCGGTCCCCTTCGAGCAGTTGATCATCTTCTCGACGAATCTCGATCCGCGAGAGCTGGTCGACGAAGCGTTTCTGCGACGAATTCGCCATAAGATTTCGATTGGGACGCCGGAAAAGGACCTCTACACCGAGATCTTCCAGCTCGCCTGCCGGCAGAGAAACATCTTTTACGACCCGGTCGCCCTGGAATACCTATATTCCACCTACTACGACAAAGGCAAACCCCCCCGATCTTCCGATCCGCGAGATTTGCTGGAGATCGTGCAGGCGATCTGCCGATTCCGAAAACAAGAGGTGGTCCTGACGGAAAACCTGATGGCCGAGGCGACTCTCCGCTTTTTCTGTCAGATCTGACATCAGGCCGGCTCTCCCTTTCTTGCGTCATTTCCCGCGTCATTTCGATTGGGCTGCATTCCGCGGCCGATTGCCTCGCATCGACTCCCCGACGTGCGGTTCCGGCAAGACCGGATGCCTCGTGTTCCGCGCGCCCCCCGGAGAACTGCCATGTTCATTGAACGCTTCGTTCGGCTCTCGTCGGCCTGTCTCGTGTTTGGAACCGTCGCCGCCGGCTGCGTGACGACGACTCGCGATCAGTCCGGCAGCTTCACTTCCGGCGGATCGGGAACATACGGCGGCCCGCCGCCGGGGACCGACTTGCCGGCCGAGACAACAACTTCGTTCGCGGCACTGTTCGGCGGCAAAAAGGCCGACCCCCAGAAGAATGCAAAGCTGCACCTGGCCTACGCCGCTCATGAGGAAACCAAGGGGAACGAAGCCGGCGTACGTCACGCCTCCGAGGAGCAGCGCGCCAGCTATGACGCCGCCCGGAAAGCGTATCAGCATGTCCTGACGCTCAACGACAAATCGGTCGAGGTCGACGCGGTGATCGGCCTGGCGCGTCTCGACGAAGTGGCGGGCCGCGTCGGCGAAGCCGAGCAGGGGTTCAAAAAAGCGGCCCGACTCGAATCCGATTCGCCGCGTTCGCTCGACGCTCTCGGCCAGTTCTACTCGGCTCAAAGCCGATGGAGCGATGCGCTCCCGACATTGCAGCGGGCTGTCTCCGCCTCCCCCGACGACAAGGCGATTCGTTATCACTACGCCATCGCCCTCGCCAAATCGGGCCAGCTTGAACAGGCGAAACCACAACTTGTGCAAGCGGTCGGTTCGGCGACAGCCCATTACAACATTGGGATCCTGTTGCACGAACAGGGGGATCTGGTTGGCAGCGAAGAACAGTTCTCGGCGGCTCTGCTCGAAAACCCGCGGCTCGAACCCGCGCAGAATTGGCTGAAAGAGGTTCGCCGCGAGCTGAACGAACGAACCCGCTTGGCGCAGGCCGGTCCTCCTTCGAGTGAGAAGCCGTCGGCGGCTGCGACCGCAGGCCACGCGGCTGCCAATGTCGTGCAGCCGGTCGGCGCGCGTCCCCCGGCTGCCACTCAGCCGCCAAGTGGTCGCCAACCGGCGTCGTCGACCAACCAGCCTCGACGGATTCAACCGACTTCGGGCGTCGTCTCCGACGAGACTCCGTCCGCTTCGCAGCGACCGGATGTGCCGGTGTCTCCGCTGCCGCGCCAGTAGGCTCCGTTTGCCGACCTGAGCCCGCCTGCTAGACTGACGTTGCCGTGTCGTCCGCGGATCGTATCGCGGCGCGTTCAGATTCACTCCCGCAGGCGTGTTTTCGTGTCCCGGATCGTGCCGCCGTCTCCCGGCGAAATCACCCGCGCCGCCGATTTGTTGCGTGCGGGGGGGCTCGTCGCGCTTCCCACCGAGACGGTTTACGGGTTGGGGGCACATGCGTTCGACGAGCAGGCCGTGGCGCGCGTCTTCGACGTCAAGGGGCGCCCGCGCTTCGATCCGCTGATTGTCCATGTCGCCGAGCGAGACGCTCTTGCGCGGCTTGTCGTCGACGTGCCGCCGACGGCG
>JAGVKR010000833.1 GCA_020050375.1 Planctomycetales bacterium | reverse complement strand
CGCAATGGCTTGGTCGATCACGTGATCGCGATAGGCCTCCATCTCCTTCATATTGCCGCGTTTGATCAGCTTGACCACCCAACGGGGGTCGAGATCGACGCAGAAGGAGATTCCGCCGCGGAAATGGGCCAGGTGCTCGACCGCCAGCCGCAGCCGGCGCGGGCCGGACGGCCCGAGCATCAGCCAGTTGCTTCCTTTGGGAAAGAACTCATCGGGAAGCGTGTGACTGAACATCTCGTAGTCGGTTTTCCAGTCGTCGATCTGCATGCGGCTCTTGGGGATGCCGGTCGTGCCGCCCGTCTCGAAGACGTAAACCGGCTTGCCCGCCAGCCCCTTGGGGATCCACCGCTGAAGCGGCCCGCCACGGAGCCATTCGTCCTGGAATTCGGGGAACTGCCGCAGGTCTTCGAAGCAATTCACGGCCTTCCGCGGATCAAAACCGAGCGTTTTGGCCTTCTCGAGCCAGAACGGGCTCCCTGTTTCGGGATGGAAGTGCCATTCAACGATTTCGCGCACATGGGCGTCGAGCTTGTCTTTGGCCTGCTTGATTTTGGCGGGAAGATCGGGGGTGCTACTCACGATAAAGTTTGCTCCGGCACAATAGAAGCTGTCAATGCGGGCAATTCAGGGACACTTGGTGACACCTTGGGTCCATTTTGTGTCCATTCATCTTAGGGAATTGAGTCGGCATTTCAACGCCCGCCCGAACGCCGTGACCGGCAAATCACCGATTCGACGCCCCGTGACGACCTGCTTCCCGGTGCCGGATTTCCGCAATCTGCGGTGCCTGTGACTTCGGTAGGCTGCGATGAGTTCCGTGTAGCGGTATCATCGGAGTGACAGGCACTTCTGCAAATGCTCTATCAGTTTGCCCCACTCTGCTGAGCAGTTTCCGACGCCCGTTTTGTCAACCGGAGGCTTCCCGTGCATCGACATTCACACTGGCTCCTTCCGTTGGTGGTCCTTGTCACCTGGGCATGTTTTGAAGCGCGGGCGGAACCTCCCAAAGAACCGGCGCCGGTCGTCGTCACCCCCCGTCGTCCCGCCACTGACGCCGAGTTGCGGCACTGGCTTGAGAACATGGCTTGGCATCACCGGTACTCGACCGGCGAGATCGTCGCCACGACCGGACTGACTGCCGACGAAATTGCCGCCGCGCTGAAAAAATTCGACATTCGGCCAGAGACGAAACCCAAGCGCGCCGCCGACGCGCCGCTACTCGTCCTCCCCTACCCCGGCGGGCGGCATCCGCGGATCGGGTTTCTCGATGGGGCCATCGATCCGCAGCGGGAGACGAAAGTCAGCGTGTTCACGCCGTGGGATGACGCAGGCTACGTCGTCGTCGACGTCCCCGAGGCGATCTGGTCGAACCTGGGGCTCACCTACCTGGCCCACACGCACGTCCCTACGATCTGGACGAAGCAGGAGATCGCGCTTCCCCCGCTGGAGTGGAATCGCCGCGCTGACGGGACCTTCGATCTCGAACGAAAACTCCCCAACGGGATCGTGTTCGGCACGAAGATCGTCCCTGTACGCGACGCCGTGCGCATGGAGCTGTGGCTGACGAACGGAACCGATGAGCGGCTGACCGATCTCCGCGTGCAGAACTGCGTGATGCTGAAAGCCGCGGCCGGCTTCGAAGAGCAGACGAACGACAACAAGATCTTTCAGAAGCCCTACTGCGCGGCCCGGTCGAAAACAGGCGATCGCTGGGTGATCACCGCCTGGGAGCCGTGTCACCGACCCTGGGGCAACGCCAAGTGCCCCTGCCTGCACTCCGACCCGAAATTCCCCGATTGCGAACCGGGGGCCACCGTGCGGCTCAAGGGCTGGCTGTCGTTCTACGAAGGAACCGACGTCGAAGCCGAGTTCAAACGAATCGAAGCGACCGGCTGGAGCGAAGCCGCCGCCAAATAGCCCGACGAATATCTCGCTGGCCGAATCGAACTCTGACTTTGAGATCGTTGCGGAGAAGAGTTCAACCACGAAATCCTCGAAAGACACGAAAGAGGAAGAGGCCATATTTTTCGTGCTGCGACCATCACGAATCTGCGCACGGCGCAAAGATTTCGATCAGCGACAGGGGACTGACCACGGAAGACACCGAAGGCACGGAAGAAATACAAGAAAATGACGAATGCGATCTGTTCGCTCGTCCCCCCTCTTTTTCCGTGTGTTCTGTGTCTTCCGTGGTCCTGAGTGGTGTCTCGGTTGCGGCTGTGCAATGCGAGGCCGCGCTGAGTATTTCGTGGTTCCAGATTCTTCCTGAGTTCCGGCAGGAACGTGCGTTCAAGCCTGCGCCGGCCTTTGCTGAATTCTGATGATTTTCACGGGATGACCCAGGCCGGCGCGCGTCTTTATTACAGAATCAGCCAACTGAGGATGTCCGTGGATGAGCCTGCTTGACCCGGAACTGGTGGGACGACTGGCGCAGGCCCACGCCCCGGCACTCGAGCTCTTTGCACGCCAAAGGTGCGATGCTCCTCAGGACATCGTCCAAGAGGCGTTTCTGAAACTGTTTCGGCAGCCGGAGCTGCCGCAGAAGGTTCTCCCCTGGTTGTTTCGGGTCGTCCGCAACGAAGCCATCGCGGCGGCTCGCAAGCGTCGACGCCGGCAAAAACATGAAACGGCGCGGGCCGGCGCGACGACCGGCTGGTTTCGTCCGGCCGACGAAGGCCCGCTCGATGCCAACGAAGCCGCCGCGGCCTTGGCGACGCTTCCGATCGAAGAGCGGGAAATCATCGTGGCGCACGTCTGGGGCGGGCTGACCTTCGAACAGATTGCCGAACTGACGGACGTTTCTTCCAGCACGGCCCATCGTCATTACACGACCGGAATTCTGAAGCTTCGGGAAAGGTTGCTGTCCTTATGTCCCTCGACCAACACGACGAAGAGCCGGATGTGAGCGACCTGGAGCGGGCCCTCC
>JAGVKR010000596.1 GCA_020050375.1 Planctomycetales bacterium | reverse complement strand
TCTCCGGCCGCGTCATCGACGCCGAAACCGGAAAGCCGATCGAGCAGTTTGTGGTTCGTCTGGGATTCGCGAAGGAGAACCAGCCGGAGGACGTGCGCGGCACCTACGATTCCAACCTCACGAATCCCGGAACGACGGTTCGCGACAAGGCCGGAGTTTTCCGCATCAGCGGCGTGCCGAACCGCATGCCCTTCGAGGTGACCATCGAAGCGGCCGGTTACGAGCGCGCCGTGCTGCCGCGCGTCGTCGCGAACGCCGATCGGGAACGAATTGGTGCAGAGTTCCCTCTGAAGAAACGCGACCTGTCGAAGCTGGCGCGGTTGGGAGGGACGATCGTCGACCACCGGGGAACGCCGGTCGCCGACGTCCAACTGCGGCTGATCACGTCGACCGAGCCATCGAAAGGAGAAGACGACACGCGCTTCAACTGGCAATTGATCGAGGGGGGACACCTCTCGAGCAAGAGCTACGTCGAGCAGTTCTTAAGCGCGGTCTCCGATGCCGAGGGACGATTCGAATTCAAAGAGCTGATTCCCGACCGATTCCCGCAGCTGGCCTATTGGGGCGATACGATCCCCAAAGGCCGCTCGCTCGCGCTGTCGAGGACGAAGCCGGGAGCCGAGCAGTCGATTGCGATCAAGGCCCCGGAGCCGGCACGGATCGCCGGGTCGTTCGATCCGAAGCTGTTCCCAAATCCCAATTTTATCGAGCTGCGTCATCGGAATGACGCGTCGCACAACTACCGGCAGACGCCCGAGAAGGGAAAGTCCGACTTCCGATTCCAGAATCTCGCTCCCGGCGAATACGACCTGTCGATCTTCGGTCCGCCGATTCCTAACAAAACCTTTCCCGGCAGCACGTCGACCATGACCCTCGGGAGCCGCAAGCTGCAAATCGAACCGGGCAAGACTTACGAGGTTCAATTCACCAAAGACGACGTCGTGAAACCGCGATAGCGTCGAACTGAGCATGTCGCGGATCGGAATCAAATATGAGGAGCCACGAAAGACGCGAAATGCCCAGCGCAGCTTCGCATCGCTCAGCCGCAACCAAGACGAGGTAAAACCACGAATCACGCGAATCCAACGAATACGAACGGGATTGACCGTACGTGTTCAGGCCCCGCGAGAATGCATTTTGACCGCGGATTTCGCGGTCAGAATTCGCCCTGGAATGACTCCGCGTGATCCATCGCGACGTAACTGGTTCC
This sequence comes from Planctomycetales bacterium, assembly GCA_020050375.1. Taxonomy (GTDB): domain Bacteria; phylum Planctomycetota; class Planctomycetia; order Planctomycetales; family Planctomycetaceae; genus SIAF01. Next base: position 7,425 of record JAGVKR010000596.1, on the reverse strand, counting down.
GGATTTCAGCGACATGACCAGATCCAAAACCGCCGCCGCCCAACCAGGAAAGGAAACCTCATCCATGCCGCAGATCACAACGCGACGCGACCTCACGACCCGCACCGCGGTCGCCGCCACCGCCGCGCACCACGGGCTCCCTCGACCATTCGACGCCGAAACCAACACGGAAGTCTGGGGCCGCGAGTCTGGCTGACGATGCTTCGCGCCTTGCGCCGCAAACCGATTCTCACGGTTTGAGACTTCTTTCGTCATCTCGCCGGACTGGGCGGATTCCTGATGCGAAAAGGTGACGGAGAACCCGGCTGGATCACGATTTGGCGCGGGCTGACAAAGCTCCTGCTCTGCATGCGAGGCGCCCACGCCGCGCGATATAAATGTGGGCAACTTCAAGCCGCGTTGACCCCGGCGCCCGGCGTTTGCATGTCCAAATAACAAAGTGCGTTCGTGCAGCTTCGAACGATTATTCGCATCACTCATCGATCGGATCATGTGGCGGGGAGGTCCGCGCCAGTCGCGCCAGAGCCCGATCGCAGGGGGGCGCGATTTGCTGCGCGAGCGAGGCGACGAGCAGCGCCGTGACGGCTCCGGTGAAAACATCCATCGTGTAATGGGCCCGCAGGACGAGCACGGTTGCCGCCTCGAATAGGGCGATTGCGATCCCCAGTGCGCCGAGCCCTCGCCGTTTTGTCCGCGCGAGTTCGACCGCCCCCAGCACCGCCAGTCCCGTGTGCCCCGAAAAGAACAGATCGGTCGAGACCCCATACGTCACGAGCAACGTCGGCACCCCAGTCGCATGCCAGATCATTTCCTCCGGCGCCGGGAGTGAGCACAACCCCTGACACGCCTGGCGCAAGGCGAACAACATCAACAGCCCCAGAAACGGCCGCACCGAACGCCCGAAAATCGACAGGCCCAGCAGCGTCACTCCGACGGCGTCAATCAGGCCCGAGCTGACCACCAGCAGCGCGTCGGCCGCGCGGGGATGATCGAGCAGAAAATCGTGAACCGGAGCGGTCCAGCGATGGAGTGCATCCCCGACGTCTCCTTCGGGGAACGCCCGCTTCCCAATCAGCGATTGACTCCAGAACCACGCCGCCAATCCTGCCGCGACGAACGCCAAACGAACCCACAGCGGGGTGGCCGCTGCCACCGGTAGATCTGCGGGAGCCGCACGGCCATTGATGGGTTCCGTCGTAGACATCATTCCGCTCTCCCGCTGCCGATGGATCCCTTCATCGCCGGCTTTTACCAGGACCGGCCATATTTCAAGGCGTGTTCCCGGCGGAAATATCACGAATCGGTCTGTTCCAGCGGCGGATCGAGGTCGACGCCCGTGATTTCGTGATTTACAGTCAATACGACATCAAAGGCCGACGGGGAGCGACAGGATCTTATCGCCGGCAATGGGTCGATCCACGACAACACCCGGCGGCTCGGGGTGAACGACTTTCTCGATCTGCTGATCTCCAGTTGAATCCTCATGACGAAACGTCAGCGCTCGTCGATCGAAGGTTGGGTCGTTGTGACGATGACCGCGCTGCTGGTCCTCTATCCGCTGAGCGCCGGTCCGGCCGTTTGGCTGTGCGTTAACCTGCCGCAGCGATATGTTCTCCCGGCGCTCGACGTGAGTTGTGCCGTCTATGCGCCGCTGGATTGGGTGTTCGCTCATTCCCGCATGACCGACGAAGCCTGGAATCGATACATCGATTTCTGGGATAGCACCTGAGAATGCGCCGCCCTCGGGAGATGGCCTCGTAATGCCGGCGTAGATGGTCGCGGTGATCGAACCCAGGCTGATCTGCCCGACTGCGAGCAGAGACCCGAGCATCCCGCCTGCCAATGCGCAGCACGCGGCCCAGGGATAGAGGTCATATGCTTCGCGCTCGTCGTGCATTCCCGAATTTTACCTCGGTGACCGCGCCAATGCCTGTACACCTTGCGACTTTTTTCGCTGCGCCAATAATTGAAGGCGCGATGTCCAGCGAAAACGATCCTCGTGAGAAAGTCCGTGAATTCCCGACGACGCCGGGCGTCTATCTGATGAAGGACGCCCGCGGCCGTCTGATCTACGTCGGCAAGGCGGTCAATCTTCGCAGTCGGGCTTCGAGCTATTTCACCAAGGCGGCTGCACTCGACCGCCGGACGGCCGAGCTGGTTCGCGAGATTTGCGACATCGACTTTATTCCTGCCGACAGCGAGGTCGACGCCCTGTTGCTCGAGGCGCGGCTGATCAAGGACGTTCAGCCCCAATTCAACCAGGATCTCAAAGACGACAAGACCTTTCCGTACCTCGAGATTTTCGTCCGCGAGGATTTTCCGCGGGTCGAATTCACGCGACAGCCGCAGACGCGCGGGACAAAACTCTACGGGCCCTTCACCAACGCCAAAAAGCTGCGGGCGACAATTGCCGTCCTGCAGAAGATCTTTCGCTTCCGCACCTGTGCGCTCGATATCGAAGAGGCCGACGAACGGTGGAAATGGTTTCGGCCCTGTCTGCTGGCCAGCATCAACCAGTGCACCGCTCCCTGCAATCTGCGGATCAGCAAAGAGGAGTACCGCCGCGACATCGAACGGCTGAAACTTTTTCTCGACGGCAAGAAAGACAAGCTGCTGGCGGACTTGCGGGCTGAGATGGCGCAGGCGGCTGCCGATCTGAAGTTCGAGAAGGCGGCCCGCATCCGCGACCAGCTCCAGGCGCTCGACAGCCTGAAGCTGCGGGGCAACCTGGACGAGCATGTTCAGCCGGAAGTGTTCTTCATCGATCCGAAGAAAGGGCTCGCCGGCTTGCAGAAGATTTTTAAGCTTCCGGCACTGCCGCGGAGGATCGAAGGGGTCGACATAGCCCACCTCGGCGGCAATGAGACGGTGGCCAGTCTGGTGCAGTTCATTGATGGGTTGCCGTTCAAGCACGGATACAAGCGGTTCCGCATCAAAGGGGTCGAGGGGATCGACGATTTTGCGTCAATCCACGAGGTGGTTTCGCGACGGCTCGGTCGGCTCGCGCGTGACGGAGAAACGTTTCCCGATATCCTGCTGATCGACGGCGGGAAGGGGCAATTGAACGCCGCCATGCAGGCGATGCGGTCGCTGGGAATCACCCCCCCCTTCACGCTTGGGCTGGCCAAACAGGAGGAGGAGATTTATCTCCCCGGCGAGTCGGAGCCGCGGCGGCTGAGCCGGCATTCGTATGCGCTGCGGCTGTTGCAATACGTCCGCGACGAGGCGCACCGATTCGCGCAGCACTACCATCATTTGCTGCGGCGGAAGTCGACGTTCGAGGAATAGAGGGAGACCGTGGATCGAGAATCGTAGATAGTGGATAGGAAATCGGCCTGCGCGAGTTTCGATCTACGATCCACGATCTACGATCCACGGCCTTCCAACTCGATCCTCGGTCTTCGCTTCCGAAAACCGCGGTCGGAGCACATTCAGGCGTGACTCGCGTTCGGGAAATGTTACACTGAAAGAAGCAATCATAACGAGTCTTTCCCGCCGCGGCCGGGTCATTTTTGTTCCCGGCGGCCTCCATGCGCCTAAGCCATCATGCCGGTCAAAGTTCGCTGCCCGACTTGTGACAAGCTTCTGAACGCCCCCGATGGGGCTCGGGGAAAAGCGATCAAGTGCCCCGGCTGTCAAACGAAAATCCGTGTTCCGGACGTCGATCCGGAGACCACCAGCGGCAAGGCGCGGGTCGGCGCGAAGACGGCGTCGAAGAAGAGCGTCGGGCAAGACAGCATGGAGCTGCTGGCGAATATCGACCTGAGCAAGGCGGTTGATTCGAGCGCGAGCATGTGCCCCAAGTGCGGGGCCGACATTCCCGAGGACGCCACCGAATGCCCCAACTGCGGTGTCGACCCGGCCACCGGTCAGCTCACGGCGGCGGCGAAGAAGCGCCTCGCTCGAAAAGGGATCGACCCGACGAAGTTCTACTCCGTCGTCTGGAAGGATGCGTGGTCGTTCACCCGCGAGAACAAGCGGGCCCTCTGGCGAACGATCATCTACGCGGTGGTGTCGTACGGGATTGTCGCGGGGTGTGGGTTTATGGTGTTCTGGAGTTCGCGGCTCCCCCCCAAGGCGTTCTGGCTCGGATTTGTGGTCGTGGGAACGCAGATTTTTCCAGGGTGGATCTGGCACCTGCGCACCGAAACGATCAAGTTGACGATCGCGAAGAAACGCGATCTGCGCGACGTCCATTTCGATCTGTTTTCGTGCGTGGCCCTGGGGATCAAGACGATCCTCTGGGGGGCGGTCTTCTGCTGGATGCCCGGCACGATCCTGATGTTTCCACTGGCGATGATCCACATGGCGATGCCCGTCTCGAAGCGCGCCTGGTCGTGGCCGTCGATGCTGGGGACGTTCTTTCGCAACTTCGCGCCGACGCTGTATTACTGGGTGATCAATTTCGTCATGGAATTGCCGCTGTACATTGCTTTCGTGATTGTCGCCGTGCTGTTCGGCAAGCAGGCGCTAACGATGTACGAGGCCTCGATAGCAGGTGCGGAGGTGATGCCACCGAGTTGGCCATTCATCGCCACCGTGTCGCTGGCCGGGCTCTTCAGCCTGTACTGGTTCGCCTTCTCGTCGATTTTCATGATGCGGGTGACGGCGTTGATCGCCTTTTATTTCCGCGACACGCTCGACCTCGTCACGATCATTCCGGAGAAGGCCTACGTCCACAAAGAGATCAAGCTCGACGCCTTCGGCGAGCCGGTCAAGACGCAGGGGGAAAAGGTGCAGGCGATTCTCGTCCCGATCGCCGCCGTGATTACGATCGGGCTGGTGGGCTGGTTCATCTATTACCGGCTGGTCTCACCGCCGGCTCCCAGTGGCCCCGTCGACCCGGCAGGTGAAGTCGCTCCCAAGGCCGGCGGGGCTGGCGGCGACGGCGCTCTGCGAGTCGTCCCCTCGAACCGGCGCCTGGTGTGAGCGGCCCCGTCAGCGCCAAGTCCCGCAACATCGATGGTCGACGCGCGACAGTGCAGGCCCGCCGTGGTTTTGGTCCGGACTGATGAAGAATCGGGTGTCGCAACACTGGTTGACACGCGTGGCGATTTGCTTAAGATTGAAACCATCAGGATCCGCTCATCCGACCTGCTCTCTTCTGCGGGCGAAACGAGTGGACACCGCTCAGCGGGCGCTGCATCTTCCGGCTTCGTCCGGTCGGTCGTCAGTGGTGGTGTCCCCGGCCTGCTCAGATTCAAATCGTATCGATTCTGAATCTGATCCGACTCGCTGCCCCTGTTTCCCCGGCTGATTCAAACCGCGATGCCGCCTGCTGTGATTTTCGGCGTCGTTGCTTTCCCTTGCGGTTGAGGTGCCCCATGGCCGACAGAGACCTGTTCGACGATTCGACGATGACGTTCGGCGAGCACCTGGAAGCGCTCCGCATTCATTTGTGGAAGGCGATCATCGGCCTGGTGATCGGGAGCACGGCCGCGTTCTTCTTTTCGAACCACATCATCGTCGCCATCCAGCAGCCGGTGAACCAGGTGATGGAGGAAAAATTCGGGCATCGGGCGGTCGACGATCTCAGCGTCGAGACCGACGAGCGCAATCTGCTGGAACGGGTGAAGGACTGGTGGAACGGAAAATCGGCAGCCGACGAAGAGTCGAACGTCGCAAAAAAAACTCCTCTCGAATCGGCGCTGGAACTGGAGCTCGACGTCGGTGACGTCGCCCGCGCGCTGCATGCCGCCGCGCCGAAAGAATACTCGGCGCTTCCCGATGACGCGGCGCCCGGCAAGCTCACGATTTCGCTCGTCAATTCACCGCTGGGAGAGCTGATCCGCAAGATGCAGCTCGAGTCGCTCAAGCCCCGCACCGACGCCGTCGACGAGGCATTCATGATCTATCTTAAGGTCTCGTTGATCATCGGTCTGATCCTTTCCAGCCCGTGGATTTTCTTTCAGATCTGGCAGTTCGTCGCCGCCGGGCTTTACCCGCACGAACGCAAGTACGTTTACTCGTATCTTCCCTTCAGTCTGGGGCTGTTTCTGGGAGGGGCGTTTTTCTGTTTCTTCTTCGTGATTCCGCAGGTGCTCGGGTTTCTGTTCGAGTTCAATCTCTGGCTCGGCTTGCGGCCGGAGATCAAGATGTCGACCTGGGTTTCGTTCGCGCTGGTCGTGTCGCTGATGTTCGGCGTCAGCTTTCAGTTGCCGCTGGTGATGGTTCTGCTCGAAAAGCTCTCGATCGTCGACGTCAAGCTCTACCGCGAGAAACGGCGGTACGCGATTCTGATCATCTCGATCCTGTCGATGGTGCTCACCCCCTCCGACCCGATCAGCATGATGATGATGCTGATCCCGCTGTGCCTGCTGTACGAACTGGGAATCCTGCTCTGCGCAAACGGCGGTGTCAGGAAAAGCCCGTTCGAGGCGCAGGCGACGTGAGCCGCTACTTGAGATACGCCTGCACCATCTCGCTTCGAATCCCCAGCAATAGTTCGGGCGAGTAAAGCGTGAAGTGATCTTTGCCCGGGACGAGCTCGACGACGGCGTCGCTGCCGAGTTTCTCGAGGGACGCCTTGAGCAGCTTCGTCGCTCCTTCCAGGTAGAACGTGTCCTCGTCCCCCATGATCACGTGCAGCTTGCCGGCGAGCTTCGGGCCGATGTCCTTCCAGCGCTCTTCGAGAATGAGGCGGATGTCGTACTTCTTCCAATGGAGGGCGGCGGCCGTGTCGACGTCGCCGTTCTTGCGGCTCCAGACGCGGATCGGCAAGCCGTCTGCTCCGCGCGGGCTGAAGACGGCTTCGAAGCTGTGCAACTGACCGCCGTATCCGACGACGTGCTCCATCCGGTCGAAATCGTTGTACCAGAGCAGCACCTGGTCGCCGCTGTGGGCGAGCGGGCGGCGGGCGCCGGTTGCATCGCGGTACATGCTCTCGCCCGCGCGATACAGGTCAATCCGCTGAAAGTCGCGGAAATCGACCGGGTCGGGGGCGGTGCTCCACGTTCCGCCGAATGACTCGGGATAGGTGACTTGCAGCCAGAGCGTGCTCCATCCGCCGGAAGAATGGCCAGTGAGAAAGCGGGCCTTCGGCTCAGCGACGGTGCGGAACTGCCGATCGAGCTCGGGGATGAATTCGCTGACGAGCGCCGTTCCCACCGGGCCGTTGTTCGCCGAATCGGCAAAGGCGTGGTGGCCCAGCGGACAGCTCGGGTCGAGCATCACACGAATGAACTCGACCCCCTGGGGGTTCTTCTCTTTGATCGGCTCGGTCGGAATCCGATCGCGGTGCGTTCCGCCGAAACCGGGAACGGTGAAGATCACGGGATACCGGCGGGCCGGCTCGTCGTAGTAACTCGCGGGGAGGATGACTGCGCCCTGTGTCGCAACGTCGCGGCGATGAAATTCGCTCAAGCGCGGGCTGCGGACGCTGAGCAGCTTGCACCATTTGGTTTCGGCAAATGGTGAGGCTTCGAT
>JAGVKR010000246.1 GCA_020050375.1 Planctomycetales bacterium | reverse complement strand
CGGGTGCTCGGTGACGGGGAGCAACTGGATGTGCGTGTAGCCCATCTCCCGCACGTAATCGACGATCATGTGGGCCAGCTCGCGGTAGTTGAAATACCGCCGCCCGTCGTGCGGCATCCGCCACGAGCCCAGGTGCAGTTCGTAGATTGCAACCGGCTGCTCGAGCCAGTTGGTCATTTCGCGGCGACGGAGCCAGGGCTGGTCGTGCCAGCGATAGTTCCCCAGGTCGTAAACAATCGACGCCGATTTTGGCCGTAGCTCCGAGGCGAAGGCGTACGGGTCGGCCTTCTGCTGCACGTGCCCCCAGCAATTGCGAACCGAGAACTTGTACGTGCCGCCGTGACGCAATCCGGGCACAAAACCGGTCCAGATCCCGTCATCGATCCGCGACAGCGGGTTCTGCCCGTGTTGCCAGTAATTCGAGTCACAAGCCACCGAGACTTCCTGCGCGTTGGGCGCCCAGACGGCAAAGCGCGTCCCGGCGACTCCTTCGCGGACGTCCGGATGGGCGCCCATCACGGTGTACATCAGGCAGTGCATTCCGTGACGCATGGCGTGTAGATCGCTCTCAGGCAGTAAGGGGGCGATCGCCGCGGCCTTTGGTTCGGCTGGTTTGCGCCAGGGAACGAAACGCGGTGACGTCGGTTGAAGATGAGGCTGAGAATCGTGCATTTGAGCGAATCTGCGCGCGGGGCGTCAATGGTCGCGAGCGGCATACAGAGGTTCGGGTCGTTCGGGGGGACAACTTGAAAGCGCTCTGCGATGCGGCCGATGGCGGGACAGAGACCGGATGTGCCGGTTGCAGTGACTGTCGGAGCCAGGAAAGCTCTGCGGCCTGCGGCCCCGGTTCCGACCGTGTGGGATAGACGGCATCCGGGGCCGGGGTCTGCTCGCGACCTTCGATTTTCGCTCAAGTCACGCTCGGTTCCCACCGGGGTCCGCAGTAGACTTGGGGGGGGAAGGCTTGGGGCTTGAGACTTGAGGGTGACGAACGCAAGCCGCGCTCATCATTCAGCGCTGCTCTCGTCGTTCGACCTCACGCCTCACGCCTCACGCCTCAAGCCTCACGCCTCACGCCTCACGCCTCACCCCCTGGAGCCCCTGTGACCCTGATTCGTCTTGTTGTCCTGACCGTGGGGCCGCTGCTGTTGATCGGCGGTGCTTACGCGCTTTCGTACTCTGCCCCACAGCGCACGCAGACCGAGTTCGCCGCGCGCCTCGAGCGCGCCGAAAGCCGTTTGGCCGTCGCGCGCACCCACGACCATGCGGAATTGGCGCAGGCGTGCCGAGCGACGGCCAACGAATTGCGGCAGCAATTGCCCGAGAACTACGCGACCATCGTCCGCGAGCCGTTCATCCTCGCCGGGGACATCGGCGAGACCGATCTCGACCGGCTTCATCGCGAATCGGTCGGGCCGGTGACGGAAGCTTTGTGGAGATCGTATTTTGACCGGCGGCCCGATCAGCCGGTGATCATTGTGGCGCTCTCGAACGAGCAGGTTTTCCGGCAAGCCGCCTGGAAGCTGGACGGGTACAAATCGACCGCCTACGCCGGTTACACGCAACGATCGCAGCGTCGGCTCGTGTTCAATCTGGCGACCGGCAACGGGACGCTGACCCACGAATTGTCGCACATCCTCGCCTATTTCGATTTCCCCGACATGCCTGAGTGGTTCGACGAAGGGCTGGCTGCGCTGCACGAAGAAACGGTCTTCTCGGCCGATGGTTTGACGCTGATGGGGACGCCCAACTGGCGCAATCGCCTGCTCCGCGGAGCGCTCGACGCGGCCGAGCTGCCGATGTTCGAGACGCTCGTCAAGAGCCGTTCGTTTCGGGGTGAGGGAGAGAATTTGAACTACGCGTACGTCCGCTGCTTCTGCCTGTACCTGCAGGAACGCGGCCTGCTCAGCCATTTTTATCGCAAATTCCGGGACCGGGTTGGCGATGATCCAAGCGGTCTCGAAACGCTGCGCGAGCTGTTGGGGGGCGCTTCCGACACCGAGATCGACCGCGACTTCCGCGCGTGGGCTGCCAAACAACCCCTCGCCCGTTGATCGCTGCCGAGTTTGTCGTGTTGGCTTTAGCCAACGCGAGGCGTTTGGTGTGAACTGAAGTCCACACTATCGTTTTCACACGCTCTCACCGCAACGACCGACCGACCTTGCGGCGGAGCATGCTGAACACGTGCCGATAGCTGGGCCGGGGGACGTACCGTCCTGTTGCTGCCTGATTGCGCACGCTGGCGAGCAGCTCATCGACTGTGTCGGAGGTGAGCTCGTCAGGTCGATCCGGCTCGACGACATCGTACGGCGACACAGATCGCGGATCGAGAGCGTTGGTCTCGACGCTCGCGCCGGCGACGTATTCGGGAGATCGGGGATCCCACCATTGGTTCAATGACTTCTGAACGTCCCGGCACACATCCATGACGTTGCTGCTGATTTCCGCTTCGAGCTCTCGCGGAAGACCGACCGTCTGTTCGATCGGCAGCGTCTCGCGGGCTTTGACCGCCTCCATCGAATTCGAATCAGACCACGCGGCCGGCGCGGCGGCGATCTCGTGACGGGGTTCGTCAGTCGACTGAGTTCCCGTTTCCGGGCGATGGTTCACGGGGAGCGCTGGCGGTTCCGGCGGCTTCGGGACCGGGACGTGCTGCGCGGGTTTCCAACCTTCCGAAATCGCCGATTCCTCGAACGTTCGCGAGAGTCGGGGCATTCGCAAATCGAGAGCCGCGTAACGATCGTCGACGAGCTCCTCGCGAAAAACGCGGGGGCCAGTCGACGATTTTCCGGCGAAATGGTCCATGTCCGGTGTGGTGCTGCTGGAAGATAGAATCGGCTGCATCGGTGTGATCGTCCACGGGGAGACCGCAGGTTCGGCCGCCGCGAGCGGGGGGGCGAATGCGAGTGACTCCTCTGGTTCGGTCTCGAGGTCTCCCCCGATTTCGAAGGCGGCCGAAGCTTCGGCAACGTGCATCGGGTCGATTGTCTCGGGGGCCGGCAATAATTCTTGCCACTCATCAACTTCGTCGAACTCGTCTTCCATACCGCCTTCTTCGTTGAGCTCGTCGGCCATTCCCAGCGATTCGTTCCAGTGCAGCGGCAATTGCCGGAGATCGGCCAGAGCGTCTTCCACGAGTGCGCGGGTGACGCGCGGCGCTTCCTGGACGAAGGTCAGCAGCAAGCTGTGATCGCACAATTGATTGAGGCAGCGGGGCAGGCCGTTGCAGGCCTCGGCGATCAGTTCGAGCGCCCCCGCATCGAACAGTTGCGACGCATCGCCTCCCGCCCAGCGGATGCGGTAGTTGACGTATTCACGACTCTGCGCGCGCGTCAGAGGGTCGAGATACCCGTGAAAAACGATCCGTTGATTGAGCGCTTCGAGCGACGGATCAATCAGCCGCATTTCGAGGGCCATCTGGCCGACGAGGATCATCCGCAGCAGAGGCTGGGCCTCTTCGGCGAGGCTCGCCAAAGCCCGCAGCTCTTCGAGCAGGCGTTCGTTGAGCAGATGAGCTTCGTCGACGATCAGCACGACCGATCGACCGGAGACGGCCAAACTTTCGAGCGACGCAATCAGCTCGAGCCGCATCTCCTGCTCTTCCATGCCGCTGTAACGCCTACCCAGCTCAAAATGGATCGCCTGCAGCAGGTCGCGACGGGTCGGGACGTTGGCGTTCGCCAGAAAGATGGGTGTGAACTGCCGTTCGAGGTCGACCAGCAAACGCCGACAAAGCAGGGTCTTCCCGGTTCCGGCAGACGCCGTTAGCACGCCGATCCCCTGCCCGGATTGCGCGGCCTGCCGCAACTCGTCGAGCAGCTTCTGGATGGGTTCGGGAGCGTAAAGGCAACTGGTGTCGGGAGTCGCGGAAAAAGGGCGCTTCTGCAAACGAAAATACGCCTCATACATGGGACCGGCCCTCTTGGCTGGATTGACAAAGAATGCAGGCTCCGAGCGCGCCGCTCACGCCATGTTCATCGTGTCGATCGCCAAACGATCTTGAGATCAAGATCGCACGCCCCCCGCAGGCAAACCGGGTAAACGCTGCCGGTCGCAACGGGGACACCGCCAAAGAGCACCGGATTTGCGGGTGCCGGGGTCAAAGCGGATAAACTATTGGCCGCTTGAACTGCAATCCGTGGAATCGATCCGGATCGGCCGTCGGTCAGCACGGTCCGCGAGCGCGGCCCCGTGACCGGCGACGGGGCCACGCTCGCGAATTGGCTCCGGCCTTGTCTTCGCTTCCACGAAGGAGTTGCGCGCCGCGACCCGGAATCTCCAGCAATCGCTTTGACCCCGGCACCCTGCGCGGAATGGTGGTTGTCGGAATGGATCACTTCAATCCTCGCACAACCGGGTCTTGTGGGTTCCTTCAGTGATCCCTCCAACCAACGCTGCTGACCTCCGCCGGCCAGACACAAGTGGCTGCCATACAGCAGGTTCTGCGCGAACCACAGTCTGAAGAGTGGTGTCTTCCCGGTTCAATCGTCATTGCCGCGACGCAACCGATGAAGCCCGATCGTCGCTCGCAATCGACACTTTCCACGGTATAATTCCTCAAGGGAAATCCTGGTGAACGCGATCTCCCCCGTCCGCTCTGCCCTCGAGAATCCCCGAATGACAGAAGCTTCGCTCTCGTTTTCGAGTCCCGATCAGATTCTGTTGTTGTTTGGAACACAAGACCGATACCTTCGGCAAGTTCGTGACGTGGTGGGCGTGGACGTGACGCTCCGGGGTGATGAGATTCGCCTCCTCGGGACCGACGAGCAGATCCGCAAGGGGCTCGCCGTCTTCGCCGAACTGCGGGCGATTCTCGACAAGCGCGGCGAGTTGCTCGAATCCGAGGTGGAAGGGGTTCTGAACACGACCGGCAACGGGCATCAGGCCACTGCGGCCACCGACGAGACGATCGATCTGTTCGAAAAGGCGCGGCGGGTGGCGCCCCGCACACTCGGGCAGGCGGAATACGTCAAGTCGATTCGTGAGAACGACCTGGTGTTCTGCATCGGGCCGGCTGGCAGCGGAAAAACGTATCTCGCTGTGGCGATGGCGGTCAATGCGCTCCGGCAGGAGCAAGTCCAAAAAATCGTGCTCGTCCGGCCGGCAGTCGAGGCGGGCGAGCGGCTCGGTTTTCTGCCTGGCGATCTCCTGGCGAAAGTGAATCCGTTTCTCCGCCCGCTCCTGGACGCACTCAATGAAATGCTCGACTTCGAGCAGGTCAAGCGCTACATGGAGCGCGACGTGATCGAAATTGTCCCCCTGGCGTTCATGCGCGGGCGGACGCTCAACAACACGTTCATCATTCTCGACGAAGGGCAGAACACGACTGTCACGCAGATGAAGATGTTTCTGACGCGGCTGGGCAACGGCTCGAAGATCGTCGTCACGGGCGACACGACGCAGACCGACTTGCCCCCGCACGTCACCAGCGGCCTCAACGACGCCATCGCCCGCCTGTCGGCGATCGAAGGGATCGAGCACGTCAAGTTGACCGCTCGCGACATTGTCCGCCACCGCCTCGTGAAGGAGATCGTCAAAGCTTACGACGACCAGCCGGTGCGGCACGCGGTGCGACGAAAGGGTTAACGGGCGTTGAAAAAGGGGTCTGACCCTCTCAGACCAACAGTATTCCTCAGTGTAGTTCCCGTTCGAAAAGGGTCTGACCCCTTTTTCAACACGTTGCGAGCGGCCCATCCGGCCGTGCGATATGTCTCTCTTCGGTTTCAGACGCGGACGTAACAATCGGGGGGGCGGCCTGCGGGTCGCTTCCGGTCCGATCGACGACTTGCGCTCTGTCCTCGCCGACCGTGCCGTCCTGTCGCGGCTCGCGCTGGGTCTGGCGGCGGTCGCCGCCCTCCTTGTCTGCGTACAAGGCTGGAAACAGGCCTTTCCGTATCGTCTCTATCAGCGGCCCCCCGCGGGCATCGCCGCAGTGGTCGACTTTT